>JAYTAU010000138.1:0-5017 GCA_043737375.1 Planctomycetia bacterium | reverse complement strand
TGGCCGCGTTGGCCGCGGCGTCCTTCATGATTTTGTCGAGCTGCTCATTGAGCACGCTCGACGCAGTGTTCGGTCCGTTCAGTGCATCGGCCGCGCGCTGCGCATCTTTGGCCGTTTTGCGGGCCGACTCGGCGACGTTTTCGAACCCAAGCTCGTCAGCCAATTCGGCGCGAAAGTTATTGAACTGGACCGCGCTGCGGGCAAGTGCTCCGTTGATGCCATTGAGCGCATCGCCAAGAAAACCGGCCGAGGCGACGTAGGCTTGGCTAAGCACGCCGGCTTGCGTGCCGGCGAATCCCATACTTTGCACGAGTTGCACCAGGTTGTTCGAAAAGATGGTCACTGCCGGCGAGACGCCGACTACCAATTGCCGGGCCATGTTGCCGAACAACGCGGACACGCGGCCCAACGAATCTCCCGCCTGGTCGACGATCTGCACGTCGACGGCATCGACCGCGCGGCCCAATGATTTGAAGTCGTTTATGCCGGCTGCGATGCCCGCGCGGCCCTGCGAAAGCACCGCGATCAGATCGACGCCGCTCTTACCAAAAACATCCATCGCCGCTTTGACGCGCTGCGCCGGATCGGTGATCGCGGCGATTGAGTCGGCGAGCGTGAGAAACTGTTCGTCGGGGCTGGATCGCTTGAGCTTGTCGAGGTCGATGCCCAACCGTTTGAACGTGCCTGCCGCTTCTTTGCTGCCGCCGGAAGCTTCGGCCACGGTCTTGAGCATTTTGCCCAAGGCCTTATCGAGCGATTCGCTTTCGACGCCGGCCTGTTGTGCCGTGAATTGCAAACCTTGCAACTGGCCCGGGTCGACGCCGAGCTTCATCGACGATTCGCCCAGTTTGCTGATCTCATCGATGCGGCTGGTGATCGCGCCGATGATCGCACTGCCGACCACGGCCGAGACGGCCACGCCGACGCCGGCATACAGCGCGTTGAGATTGCCGAACGTGCCGGCACCGACGCTCTTGGTCAGATCGCTGACGCCCTTGCGCACGCGGCCGAGACCCTTGTCGAGGTCGCCGGTGGTGGCCGTGAAATTCGTGTTGAGCGTGGCGACCGTGGACATTTTACCGGGGCGACATTATTGCTTGGCGTTGTGTGCGGCTGAAAATGATTGCAGCTTCCGCAGCAGATCCTCCGCGGTCGGTTCCGGCTGCCGCTGGTACGGCAGAAAATCTTCGAGTTTGGCTTTCGGCCGCACGCTCCAGGCGTTGAGCAACCGCACCGCGGCCAGTCCGCTGCGGAGGTCGTCGCGCTCATCGCCGAACGGTTCGATTGCCGCGAACGCCCGCCAGCCGGCCCACTGCCGCGCGGTGAGTTTGGCCTTGAGCGCGTCGGGGTGCAGCTCGCCCAATTCAAGACAGAGCCGGTAGGCGAGGATGCTGTCCGGCTCGTCGGCTAGTTTTTTGCGAGTTCCTCTTCGTCGCTCTTGGTCAACGCGTTGAGCTCGCAGGCTTTGTCGAACAGCCGCGAAATAATGTCGGCCCGCAACGCGCCGAGCTCCGGCACGTCGTCGTCGCCGAACACGCGCTGGCCTTCGGCATCGACCACGCAACGGGCGACGGCGAACGCGCGAAAGCCGACATGCTCCCCCTTCGGTCCGCCGCGCTTGCGCCAGTCGGACTCCATGCGATCGCGTTCATTGGCGCGGAGCGTGGCGACGAGCACGTCGCCGCCCCATTCGGGGACGTTGACGATTGCGCGCGGCAATTCTTGCTGGGCGAAAATTTCGGACTTGGATTTCATGGATTAAATTCCGCGCGGAACTGTGATTAGTTTCTGCCAGCCTCTAGCCCCCGGCCTCCAGCCCCGCCGCTTAGAACCAGGTCACTAGCCCGGTGACTTTGATGGTGACGCTGCACATTAGCTTGTCTTCGACGGGAGCACTCGGCCCCAGGCCGGTGATGCCGCCCGAGAAGCTGCACGTGGTGGCCAAGCCGGCGAAGTTGATCCGCCAGGGACGATTGGTCCGCGCGGCCAGCACCGTCTGCAAAAGTTGATGCGTGGCCAGCGCCGGGTCATAGACAATGTCGAGCGTGACTTCGCCGCCGTCGATCAGCCCCATGATGAATTCGCGGGCCGCGCTGGCGCTATCGTGGGTCGTCACATCGACCGCGTCGACGCTGGTGTCGGGCCCGCCGACGTCGCCAAGCTGGCCGATCGTGGTGTACGAACCGCTCGATGCCGAGTCGAGTTTGACCGTGGTGCCGTAACCGAGATATTTCGCCATTGCCTTTTGCTTTCGTTGACTAGATCAAACGTGCCAGACGTGGGCGTCCATGCTGGTGAACGGAATGAACAAATCACTCCCCTCGGGAAACGGCGTGTAGTCGTCGGCCGTATCGCGGATGAAGATCGCCCGCACCGTCGTGGCGCCCATCGTGCCCGCGTAGCCCCGCAATGCGGTCCGCACGGCGTCGGCCAGGCTGTCGGCCTGGTCCTGCGTCGTGCCAAAACAATCGATGACAAACACTGTCTCGGTCAGTCCGCCCGCACCGTCCTGTGTCACATCGTCGTTCGCGCCGGTGCGCTGGTACCGCACGGCCGGCAGTTGATTTGTCTGCGGAAACTCGTTGCGAACCACGCGATTGGTCAGCGTCGCGACGGCCGGCCGCGCGACAATGAACGAGCGAAGGTCGTGCTGCACACTCATCGCAATGTTTCCAATCCGGTTCGCACCGCGTCTTCCAAGGCGGCGATCGCCTCGGTCTGCTTCGTCTCGGCCGCTCGTTTCATAAAGTTGTTGGCGAGAACCTGTCGTCGGTTCGAACTGTTCCGCTTGCCGGTCTTGCGGCCGAGCACCACGAACGCCCCGTAGAACGTCTCACCCTGATAAAAGCCCGATCCAATCTGTACGAGCACACCGAGCCGACCGCGCTTGCGCCGCATCGCGCGGACCTTCGCGGCTTTCGCCAGGCGACCGGTCGGGCCGACTGGCGCGTTGGACTTGGTTTCCTTCGCGATGATCTTGGCGCCGGCTCGCAGGCCTTTTCGTATCAACCCGCCGGCTTGCTTCTTTTCCAAACGCTTGAGCTTGGCCAGCAACTGCGCGCCCCCTTGCAACGTGACTCGGATTGCGCCGCCCGCTTTGGCCATCAGCTCGCCTTGACTTCGGTCACCAGCACCTTGATCTCGCTGTCGTCCTCGTTCGGTTCAATCGCTTCGATGTGCAGCACGCGGCCCTGGTGGACCAATTGCATTTGCTCGGTCAATCCGGCCAAGGCGTACATCTCGACTTCGTGGGTCGCCGTCGGCCGATGTTGCCGAGCGACGATCGCTTCTTGTCCGGCGAGCATCGTCACCCGCGCCCACGCGCGGGCGAAGGTCCGCCACTCGGGAATCGGTCGACCGTTGCTGTCCACGGTGGTACCGTAGTCGCGCTGGATCGTGATCAAATGTCTGAGTCGTCCGGCGCGCACACTAAAACCCTTAAGGAACGGCGACGCCAGCCCCGCGCAACACGAGCCGCATCACGCTGGCCGTTTTTCCGATGCCGATGATGAACGAGTACCAGCCGGTGACCAGGTCGGCTGTCGGCGCGATGCCGCCGGCCGTGCCCGACTGAACGTAAATTGCGCCCACCGTCAGCGTCGCGCCGATCGTGATGTCGCCGGCGGTCTGCACGACCAGCGGCTGGCCGTTCGACGCGCCATTGAGCGCGATGCCGTACACCGCGGCTGTCAGGATGCTCGCGTTGGCGTCGGCCAGTTTCCATTTGTTGCTGTCGGCTTCGTCCTTGTAGACCGTCTGGCCGGCCGTGATCGTCGCGCCGGCCGTGCCGTTTTCGGTTTGCGCATCGGTGGCACTGCGGACCACGTTGGCTGCGGTGATGGAAAGATCGGCCATTAGTATTCTGCCGCGCTCGCGCACGGTCCGTATTGGGTGAATTCGTCGCCGTAAACCAGCGGCATCAACAGGTCGCGCACACTCTGCGCGAGCTCGCCGGTGATCGTGCCGACCACCACGCCCTCGCGGTGTTGATACAGCGTGCCGGTTTGCAGCAGGATCGCCGCACGGGCCAGGTCGGGGACCAGAGCGGCCGTGTAGCCGGCGGTAAACGTCACGGTGACTGCGTTGATCTGATCGCGGACGGTCGGCCAGTAGGTGCCGTAGCGCGGCTGCACACGACCCGGTTCACTCGTCGCATCGACGATCAGGTCCGCGAGTAATATCGTGCTGCTGGTGCCCGCGGCGTCGACGTAGGCCAGCGAGTCGAGCGTCGCCAGCGGCGCGCGCGGCAGCAATAGCGGCGTGCGCCCGGTCGGCAAACGATCGAGCGACAAAACTAAACTGGTCTGTGCAAATTGGCGGTGCGTTTCGGCCTCGCACATTCGCGTGGCCGCTTCGACGCAGCGGGCAATCAGCGTGTCTTCGTCGTCATGCGTGACCCGCAAATGGGCTTTGGCCTCTTCGAGCTCGACGGGCGAGGCCGGCGGCGTGCTCGCGTATTTGCAGGACCAGGGCATGAGGCTGGAGACTTGAGGTGTGAGACTTGGGTATTCGATTCCCGCTTTACACGCCGCGTTGGGTCGATTGCGGAATGGTGCGCGGGCTGGAGAAAATCCAAACTCCCGCCAAGAACAGGTTGCCGGTGTTCGCGGCCGGCGTGATCGTTACGCGGACGTAGCGCTTGCTGCCGCGATAGCCGATCTTGAACGTTTTGTCGTCGTGCGAAAACAGCGGCGCGGCGAGCAACTCGGTGCCGATCAGATCGGCGTCGGCGACGGCCGCGGCGTCGGACAAGTTGGCCGCATCACCCTCTTCGACCAGCACGGTAAACGTGGCGTCGACGTCGGCAATGCTGCCGGCGAGGCCGACGAAGGTCAGCCCCAAATAATCCTGGCAATCGGCGATCGCCGAAACGTAAGCCGTGTTATCCGTCGTGGCGGCCACCGGGCTCAGTGCCCGTTTGACCACAAGCTGGTTCGATTGATCGCGCATGGATGTGTAGGGGTCAGGAGTCAGGGAGCAGGGGTCGGGGACCAAACCCAAAGCGCCGGCGTCGCAG
>JAYTAU010000137.1:0-12196 GCA_043737375.1 Planctomycetia bacterium | reverse complement strand
TGGTTGAAGTCATTCGATTCGACACTTCGATCGGCACGTTGCGACGATCCTCTAACTAAATCTATACGCGTTCATTCGTATTCATTCGCGGCAAAATTCTTCTGCCTTCCTCTCGGTGTCCTCGGTGACTCGGTGGTGAATCCTCTTCACCCGCGTTGGCGGCGTTTCAACAAATACTCGGTTAGTGCGCGGTCGAACTGCATACTCGTATCCAACTGCACGTAGTCGATGCCTGATTGAAAGCAGAACTTGCGGTAGTCGTCGCAGAACGATTTGACTTCGCCCAGGTAGTCGGCGCGAAAACTATCGGCGTCGACTTGTAATTTGTCGTTCGTCTCAGGCTCTTCGAATTCGACCATACCATCGAACGGAAAACGAACTTCGGCTTCATCGAGAATGTGAAACAGAATCACGTCGTGGCCGCCGTGTCGCAAGCGACGCAATGATTGCTTGACCGGTTCGGGGTCGGTCAACAGGTCGCTGAACAACATCACCAGACTGCGATGCCGCAGCATGGCGGAGATCTGCTGCAAGCTGCGCGCGATGTCGGTCTTGCCGGTCGGGTGCAGATTGGCCAATAGCGACAGCACGTGGCCGATCTGCGTGCGCTTGCTTTTGGCGGGCAGACTTTGGCGAATTTGTTCGTCGAACGTGATCAGTCCGACCGGGTCTTGTTGATGCACCATCAGGTAGCACAACGCCGCGGCCAGACAAATGCCGTACTCGAACTTGGTCAGCTCTTGGCGATAGGTGTAGCCCATCGAGCTGCTGAGGTCCATGACCAGGTAGCCGGTGATGTTGGTTTCGGCCTCGAATTTTTTGATGTAGTACTTGTCGGTCTTGGCAAACACCAGCCAGTCGATGTCGTCCGGGTCGTCGCCGGCGGAGTACTTGCGGTGCTCGCTGAACTCGACCGAAAAGCCGTGGAACGGGCTGGAATGCATGCCCTGCAGAAAGCCCTTGACGATGAACTGCGCGCGCAGATCGAGCCGTGAAATTTGGCGAATGACTTCGGGCTTGAGGTATTTCTCGGTGGTCGACATGAGGGGGCCAAATTGCTTCAGGCTGCGTGTGCGATAGATAGACCCAAGTTGTTCAAGTGCGGAATGCGGAGTGGGGAATGCGGAATGAAAATGAGAGTATTACGCGCCACTTTCGATCAAGCGATATTTGGGGCGCCCACTGACGCCGGGCCGACGCTCAAGACGATAGCCGCACTCGAGTACGACTGATTTTTGAAAGCCGTCGGCGTTGATCGCTGACTTTGTAAACTGCGACCGTCCGCGGCGGTAAATCACAAAACTCAACTCAGGCTTGCGCGCATCGACCAGCCAGAATTCGCGTACGCCCGCGTCGAAATACAGCTTGGGCAATCGCTTGGTATCTTTGACGACCGACGAATCGCTGACGATCTCGACGATCAAATCGGGTCCGCCGTCCAGTTCGATATAGCTATGAGGTTTTTCGCCGATGGTCGGGATTAACTTCACGCGTCCAGAATCGATCGCGTCGTTCGACAGGTAGGCGATATCCGGTTCTGAAGAAACATCGCCGTCGATGCTAGATACCCGAGTGCGATCGATGAAGAAGTCGCCCAGTCCTATTTCGGAAACGCGATTGCCGATAACCCGCGCGAGTTCGCTTTTCAGCGTGCCGTGAAAGAATAGATTCTTTGGTGACATATCGACCTCAATTTGCCCGGCCAAGTAATCGATGCGTCCGGTCTGCGGAAACTGGGGCGACAAGGCCCAGGCGCGGAACTCGGCCAGCGAATTCACAAACGGCACGGTCAGGCGCTCTTCGAAGATGACGGAATTGGGCATGGTAGTTTACCGTTTCTCAAACTTGGGAATCTCGGGCGGCTGAATCTCTTTCAGCAATCGCTGAATCACACCTTCGCTGCTCATCCCTTCGGCTTGGGCCTGAAAGTTGGTGCTGATCCGGTGTCGCAGCACCGGCGCGGCGACTTTGCGAATGTCTTCGATCGCCACACTGAATCGTCCTTCCATCGCGGCCAGCGCCTTGCCGCCGTGAATCAAAAATTGCCCCGCGCGAGGGCCTGCTCCCCAATCGACTAGCTCGCGCACAAACTGCGGCGCTGATTCGTCTTTCGGCCGCGTCGCCCGCACCAATCGCGACACATACTTGATGATGTACTCACTCACCGCCACGCTGCCGACCAGCTTTTGCAAGTTGACGATCGCCCGACCTGAGAGCACCTTGCGGACCTCGGGCTTTTCGTTGCGCGTGGTCGAACTGAGAATTTGCTCTTCTTCAATGGCGGTCGGATAGCCGACTTTAATATTGAACATGAACCGGTCGAGCTGCGCTTCGGGCAGCGGATAGGTGCCCTCTTGCTCGATCGGGTTTTGCGTAGCGATGACGAAAAACGGCTCGGGCAAGTTGTACGTCGTCTGTCCGACGGAAACTTCGCGCTCTTGCATGGCTTGCAGCAAGGCCGCCTGCGTCTTGGGCGGGGTACGGTTGACTTCGTCCGCCAGCAAAATGTTGGTGAAGATCGGCCCTTCGACAAAACGAAAATTTCGCCGGCCGTGTTCGTCTTCGTCCAACACGTTGGTGCCGGTGATGTCGCTGGGCATCAGGTCGGGCGTGAACTGAATGCGCTTGAAATTCACATCGAGAATCCGCGCCAGCGTGCTGACCATCAGGGTTTTCGCCAGGCCGGGCACGCCTTCGAGCAAACAATGTCCGCGCGTAAAAATGGCCGCGAACAATTGTTCGATGACCTCGTGTTGCCCAACGATAACTTTTTGCAGTTCCTCCTGCATGACTTGCCGATGTTGGGCAAACTCGCGCAGGATATCTCCGAGACTTCGCTTATCGGCGGCCAATGCTGAACCTGGGGGCTGGAGGTGTGAGGATAGGGGAGTGAGGCTGGAGGCTAGAGGTTCGGGACTGGAGGCTTGGGACTCGGGGCGGGGACTCGGGGCTGGAGGTTCGGGGCGGGGACTCGGGGCTGCGGCGAGAGTTCTGTGAAAGTCTGCCAAGACCACCAGTCTCTAGTCTCTAGCCTCATTCCTCAAGTCTCAAGTCTCAAGCCTCACACCCCTAGCCTCACATTCCATCTTAGGGCCGGGCCCCGGCGGCAGCAATCGTGGGGACGGTCGATTGCCGCTGTAACTTAATGAACCTACAATGGTTAGGTTGGGCGCGCGAAACTCGCTGCGCAGTTGCCAATCGACAGCCGGTTTTAGATTGCTGAGCCGAAGTACCCCATTGTAGCCGAACTGGATTGTAGGAGGCGTCGCCGAACGATCTGATATCCGACCTCGAATGCAGTTCAATCGCCGACAGCGTCGGCTCCTACAGGTTTAAGTTGCCGCACACTTGTCGATCTGGAGTACAACGACATGTCCCCTAGCATTCACCGTTGGTCAGTCTCGGCTGTTCTGATCGCCGTCATTTTGGCCAACGGCTTGCCGCACCGTGCCTTCGGCCAAGAGGCCGCCGTACCGGCCGGCGACCAAGTCACCGCCGAGCAGGTTCGCAAGTCGATCGAACGGGCGGTCGCGTTTCTCAAGCGACAGCAAAACGCTAACGGTCGCTGGTCGGATAGCGACGTGCAACCCGGCGGCATCACCGCGCTCTGTACGCTGGCTCTGCTCAACGCGGGCGTGAGCGTCGAAGACGAATCGATTCAGCGCGCGCTCAAAGTGCTGCGTGCGCAAATGCCGTCGCAGACTTACAGCGCCAGCCTGAACACTATGGTGCTGGCCATCGCCGAGCCGGCCAAAGACGCGCAGTCGATCGCCCGAAACGTCCGCTGGCTCGAACAGGCACAGATTCAAGAAGGGCCGCGCAAGGGTTCATGGACGTACGGCAATTCGAACATCCACGCCGGCGATAATTCCAATACGCAATTCGCCGTGCTGGCGCTGCACGAGGCCGAACGGGCCGGCGTGAAAGTCTCGGACACCACCTGGCGGCTTTCGTATGCGTACTGGCAGAGCGCGCAAAACAACGACTCCTCCTGGGGTTATCAAAAGGTCGGCGAGCGATCCGTCAGCCCCGGCACCGGCAGCATGACCTGTGCCGGCTTGACTTCGCTGATCATCAGCGCGGGCCGCATGAACGACGGCGATGCCAAGATCGTCGGCGGCGAAGTGCAATGCTGCGGCGAACAAGCATCGAACAAGCCGGTCGAACAAGCCATCAAATGGCTCGGTCGCACCTTCACTGTCCAGAACAACCCCTCGACGATGGCCAACGCGGGGCGCGATTGGCTGTTCTATTACCTCTACGGCGTCGAACGTGTCGGGCGCATCACAGGCCAACGATTTTTTGTGGGGCGCGACGGTAAACACGATTGGTATCGCGAAGGGGCTGAAAAGTTCGTGCGTTTGCAAGACCCGACCACCGGCGCGTGGAAAGGCCCCAACATGGTCGAGCGCGATCCGCAAATCGGCACGGCGCTGGCGCTGTTGTTCATGTCGAAAGGACGGCGGCCCGTCTTGATCGGCAAATTGCAATATGGCGACGACTCGGGTTGGAACCGGCATCGGGCCGATGTCGCGAACCTGACCAACTATGTCGAGGTGAAATGGAAGAAAGACTTTCCGATCGGGCTGTCGTGGCAGACGGTCGATCTGCGATTGGCGTCGGTCGAAGACCTGCTGCAAGCGCCGGTGCTATTTCTCAATGGCAGCGGCGCGCCGCAAATCAGCGACGAACAGGCCCGCCGGTTGCGCGATTATTTGGATCGCGGCGGATTCATTTTCGCCGAAGCAACGTGTCCCGATGCGAAGGGTTTTGACACCGGCTTTCGCGCGCTGATGGTGCAAGTTTTTGCCGACAAACCGGAACACAAGCTGAAGCTGATCACGGCCGAACATCCGGTTTGGTATGCCGAAGAACAAGTCGAAGCGGCGCAACAACGCCCGCTGTTGGGTATCGACTATGGCTGCCGCACCTGTGTGATTTACGCTCCGCCGCCGCGACCCGAAGACCCGGCGGGCAATCTGTCGTGCTATTGGGAATTGAGCAGCGGGCGCGAACAAAAAATCCCGCCCAAGGTCGCCGCCGAAATCGCGGGTGCCAACGCGATCGGCATCAACGTGTTGGCCTATGCGACCAACCGGGAGTTGAAAAGTAAGGAGGAGACCTTTCGCATTCCCACGAATCAAGTCGGCGGCGGGCCGGTCGGTCGATCGGTGCTGTCGATCGCCAAACTGAAACATCCGGGCGGTTGCGATTCGGCGCCCGGTGCGCTACCCAGCATGTTGCGCGCCGTCGAGCGCGAGACCAAGCTCAAGGTCATTGCGCCGGAACAACCGATCGAGATCACCAGCCCCGCGCTGTTCGAAAACCATTTGGTGTTCATGCACGGCCGCAGCAGTTTTCGCTTGACCGTGAAGGAGCGCGAACAGTTGCGAAAGTATCTGTCGGACGAACGCGGCGGCACGCTCTTGGTCGATGCGATTTGTGCCAACCGGGGCTTTGCCGACGCGCTTCGCCGCGAGATGCAGGCGATCTTCCCCGATCAGAAACTCGAACCGATTCCAGCGTCGCATGAAATGCTGACCGACAAATTCGGCGGCTATAACTTGGCGAATGTCGCCCGCCGCGAGCCGCAAGCGCGTGGCGAAGGGGATCGTGCCGAATCGAAAATTCGTCGCGGCCCGCCCGAGCTGGAGGGGATTCGCGTCGGACCGGACGGGCGTTTTGCGGTGATCTTCTCGAAGTACGATATCAGCTGCGCACTGGAGAAACACGACTCGCTGGAATGCGAAGGCTACTTGCGCGACGACGCCGAACGAATCGCGGTGAATATGCTGCTGTACTCGCTGCTGCAGTGAAGCAAAGCAGGCGAACCACAGAGCGAGACGGCGATCCGTTGAGTCAAAGATCACGCAGCCGAGTACGGACTGATCGTGTGAGCGTCAGTTTTGTAGGCACCTCATCGGGTCAGTTTTGTAGGGATCCTATCGGGTCAGTTGCGATTCGTGATCAGCCCCCGGCTTTGCCGGGAGATTCTGCTGAGCGCGGACGTCGCGACTTATGAAACGCCTGTCACGCAATTCCAACCTGTCCCCCCGCGAAGCCGGGGGCTGACGGATTTGCAGAATATCGCTCCCAATCAAAAACCCCCACCTACTTTCGAGACGCTCACACCAGACCGATCATTGTTCTCCGCAAAAAACCTGGACTTATTACCCAGGGTATGATTTAATACAGTGTTGGCTGCGGCTTATTTGCTGCGGGTAACTCGACTAACCGGCACACATGGGGACTTGGGTGCCGGCAGTCACTGCGGTCCCACCTGATTGCTTGCCGCTGTCGTATCTGCTCTGCCCGCCTATGTTGCGTCCGTCTTTACATTGCGCTGTCGAAGGCGCTGTCGAAAAAATTCGCCGGGTAGTGGCGCGCCTCCAACCCGGCGCGGCGCTAGAATCGCGCCTGCCGCAGGTCGCGTTTTTGGGCACCTGCGCCGCGGTCGCATTGTTGGCGGTTGTCTTCATCGGGCGAGCTCCGCAGTTGCCGGGCGATTCGCCCAGCCAGTCGACGGATCGACAACGTTCCGACGCAATCGACCAACGCAATCGCGCGATTTTCGCCGCCGATGGTGCGAATGCGTTCGAACCGACCCCTCAACAGCAAGAAGAATATCGCACGCGCGTCGTTCCGTTCGTTAAGAAATTTTGTATCGAGTGCCATAGCGGAGCCGATCCCGAGGCAGGCTTGCTGCTGACCAAGTACAAAGACATGGCCGGCGTGTTAAAGGATCGCCGTGTCTGGCGCAACATCAGCGAAAAGATTCGTAGCGGCGAAATGCCTCCGGCCGATACCGACGTTCAGCCTTCGCCCGGCGAAGTCTCCAAGGTCGCCGACTGGCTGACGGCCGAACTCGACAAGGCCGTTTGTTTGGGCCCCAAAGATCCCGGTCGCGTGACCGTTCGCCGCCTGAATCGCGCCGAGTACAACAACACCATTCGCGATTTGGTTGGCGTTGATTTCAAACCGGCCGAGGATTTTCCGTCCGACGACGTCGGCTACGGTTTCGACAACATCGGCGACGTGTTGTCGATGCCGCCGATATTGCTGGAAAAATATCTGGCCGCCGCCGAAAAAATCATGGATGTGGCGATCAAGGTCGACGACCCGGCCACGGCCAAAACCGAGCGCATCGTCGGCAAAAAACTGTCCGGCGCGGGCAACCCGGGAGGTGACGAAGACGAAGGTCGCACGCTCGCTAGCAATGGCGAAGCCGTGGGCGAATTCAAGTTCCCGCGCGACGCCGAATACGTTCTGCAAGCTCACGCCTATGGCGATCAGGCCGGTCCGGAACCGTGTGAAATGGTCTTCAAGCTCGACGGCAAGATCGTTAAATCCTTCGAGGTGCCCAATAGCAAGGACAACCGCGTCACCTACAAAATCAAGCTCAAGGTTACGGCAGGCACCAAGCCCTTTGCCGTGGCGTTTACCAACGATTATTACAAAGACAAAAAAGAATCGCCCAAGGAAGCCGGTGACCGAAACTTGTATGTTGATTGGGTCGAAGTCGTCGGACCTTTGGGCCACGACGCCGGCACGTTGCCCGATTCGCACAAGCGAATCATGATCTGCACGCCGCCGCCTGATCGGCCGATCGTGGTTCGCCCTCGACCTGCGAACCTGACCGATAAAGAGGCACGACGCAAGGCGCGCGACTTGGCCCGCAAAGAGGCCGAGGTGCAAAATCAGGCGCAGGCCCGCTCGCGTGCCGATTGTGCCAAGAAGATTGTCGAGAACTTTGCCAAACGTGCTTTTCGCCGGCCGGTGCGCGATGAAGAAGTGGTGCGCCTGATGAAGCTCTGGCAAATGGCCGATCGCGAGGGGCAGCCGTTCGAGCGGAGCGTACAAGTGGCGCTGACCGCGGTGCTGGTCTCGCCCCACTTTTTGTTCCGGCTCGAAGTCGATCCGACTCCCGACGACCCTCACGCGCGGTATCAAATCAACGAACATCAATTGGCGTCGCGCTTGTCGTACTTCCTATGGAGCACGATGCCCGATGACGAGCTGATCCAGTTGGCCGATCGCGGCGAACTTCGCAAAGACGGAAATCTCGAAAAACAAGTTCGCCGCATGGCGCGCGACCGACGCACGCAAGCATTTGTCGACAACTTCGGCGGACAATGGTTGCAGACACGTCGCTTAAGCGAAATCACGCCGGACCCGAAGCTGTTCCCCAATTTCGACGCCGGCCTGCGCACCGCCATGCAACGCGAGACGGAACTGTTTTTTGCCACGATCGTCGTCGAGGATCGCAGCATCCTGGAGTTTCTTGACGCCGACTATACTTTTTTGAATCAACGCTTGGCAAAACATTACGGCATTGAGGGGATCGAGGGGGATCACTTTCGCCGTGTTCAATTAACCGGCGGACAACCCGGCGTCAGCCGTCGCGGCGGAATTCTGACCCAGGCCGGTGTTCTGACCATCACCAGCAATCCAACTCGCACCTCGCCGGTCAAACGCGGGAAATGGGTGCTCGATAATATTTTAGGCACTCCGCCTCCGCCCCCCCCGCCCGACGTACCCGAGCTCAACGAGGCGGATCAGGTTCAACTGAAGGGTTCGCTCAAACAGCGGATGGAGCAGCACCGGACCAATGCGGCTTGTGCCTCGTGCCATCGCAGCATGGACCCGATCGGCTTTAGCCTGGAAAACTTCGACGCCGTGGGAGCCTGGCGCGATACAGACGGCAAACACGCGATCGATGCCTCGGGCGAACTACCCGGCGGCCGCAAATTCAACGGCCCCAAAGAGCTTAAGGCGGTTTTGAAAGGAAAACGCGACTTGTTTGTTCGCTGTCTGACGGAAAGAATGTTAACCTATGCACTTGGGCGAGGGCTGGAAGACTACGATGATTGCACGGTCGAACAAATCTCGAAGAACATGGCCCGCAATAATTACAAATTCTCGAGCCTGATCCTTGAAATCGTCAATAGCGATCCGTTTCAACATAAACGGGGTGCCGGTAGTCGATAAGAACACATACCAATAGAATAGAGTGCCTCGACGGTGATGCAAAATCGGATTTCGGAAACCGGAAATCGGATTTGAAACGAGTTATTCCGATTTCCAGTTTCTCAAATCCGATTTATAAAAACTAATTGACCGCGAATTCCAGACAGCACTAGGTTCCGTTCATTCACATAACGGGTACTCAAAATGAGCTCTTTTCACATCAATCGGCGGGCGGTCTTACGCGGTCTCGGCACGGCTATGGCCTTGCCCATTCTCGATGCCATGACCCCGTGGTCGGCGGCGTTTGGTGCCCCGGCTCGCGCGGCCCGTGCCGCTGCGGCCAACGTCCCGGTTCGGATGGGTTTTGTGTATGTGCCCAACGGCATGCACATGCCCGAGTTCTTGCCCGAGAAAGTCGGTGCCAACTTCGATTTGCCGGCCACGTTGCAAACGCTCGAACCGCTGAAGAACGACATGCTGGTTCTCTCGGGCCTAGCCCACGATAAGGCCAAGGCCAACGGCGATGGTGCCGGCGATCATGCCCGCTCGATGGCAACGTTTTTGACCGGCTGCCAGGCCAAGAAGACCGGCGGCGCCGACATCAAAATCGGCATCTCGGTGGATCAACTCGCCGCGCAAAAAGTCGGCGACGCCACCCGATTTGCCTCGCTCGAACTCGGTATCGATCGCTCTCGTCAATCGGGCGAATGCGACTCGGGCTACAGCTGCGCCTATTCGTCGAACATCGCTTGGAAGACCGAAAACACGCCCGTCCCGGCCGAGACGAACCCCCGCTTGGTGTTCGAGCGCCTGTTTGCCGGCAGCAGCGATATTTCGGCGCAGGCCGCGCGTGCCGAGCGCGAGAAGTATCAAAAGAGCATTCTCGATTACGTGCTGGATGACGCCGGCCGTTTGCAAAACCGACTGGGTGCCAACGACAAACGCAAGATGGACGAGTACCTGACCAGCGTCCGAGAATTGGAAACCCGGCTCTCGCGCATCGAGAAGGAAAATCGCGCCAGTCCCGGCGCATTCGCCAAACCATCGGGCGTGCCGAAGGAGTATCGCGATCACTTACGACTGATGTGCGACTTGATGGTCTTGGCCTGGCAGACCGACAGCACGCGAATTACAACCTTGGTGTTTGCCAACGAGAGTAGCAATCGCAGCTACCGGTTCATCGACGTCTCCGAAGGGCACCACGATCTATCCCACCACGGCAAAGACCCCGAAAAGCAGGCAAAGATCGCCAAGATCAATCGCTTTCACATGGAACAATTTGCCTACATGCTGACGAAGATGAAGAGTGTGCGCGAAGGGGAGCGCACGCTGCTGGATAACTCGATGATTGTTTATGGCAGCGGCATCGGCGATGGCAACCGACATAATCACGACGAACTGCCCGTCGTGCTGATGGGCAAGGGGGGCGGCACCATTCGCCCGGGCCGACACGTGAAGTACGACAAAAACACGCCGCTGGCCAACCTCTGGCTGAGTATGCTCGACCGCATGGGAGCTAAGAACGTCGACAGCTTGGGCGACGGCAACGGTCGGCTAAAAGACCTCAGTTAACCACGGAAAGCAGGCAGTTAACCACGAAACACACGGAAGACACGAAAGGGGACAGAACGAAGGAAAATTAGATAACGATTTCGTTCGTATTCGACCTTCGGAAAGTGTCCAAAGTTGACGAGCAAACCGAGGCGAAAGCCGGTCGCCTTGAGATAGTTGTGTACTTGCGCTCGATGCTCATTCGCCAATTCTTTGGCAGATTTGATCTCTAACGCGATTTTGTCAAACACGATGAAGTCCGGCTCGTACTTGCACGTCAGGGGATGTGATTTATAAGTTAGGGACAGTTGTGTCTGTGCTTTAAATGACAGTTCTTGGAGTGCAAACTCAATCTCCAGGCATTCTTGGTAAACCGCCTCTGCAAAGCCGCACCCCATTTCTTTATAGACTTCGAAGCACGCACCAAGAATGCGATAGCTTTCATCCTTGTAGATGAGATCCATTCTGCCCTCGTGTTTCTTATGACTTCAAAGTGCGATTAAAAAATCTACTCGTTCTGTTATCCATCAATAGTTGAATCATATTCAAAAGTCGAGTGGCAAGTACCGCGTTCGAATTATAATCCATGTCCAAGGCTCTACTGGTTCTTCCTTCCTTTCTTCTTTTTGCTTCCCCTTTCGTGTCTTCTGTGTGTTTCGTGGTTAATCATTCTGCTTTGTGGTTGTTCCGCCAGCGGTAGAGTAATGCCAGAAACGCCGGCACAAGAATCGTCCGCACGACCAGCGTATCCAACAGTACGCCCAGCGACAGCGCGAAGCCTAGCTCTTGCATTCCGCGCAGTGTGCCCGTGAGCATCGACAAGAATGTTGCGGCCATGATCACGCCGCAACTGGTGATGATGCCGCCCGTGCGAACCACGGCCAGTTGCAGGCCGGGCATCAAGCCGTGACGGCGCTGTTCTTCGACGACTCGGGTGATTAGGTAGATGTTGTAATCTTCGCCGATGGCGATCAAGATCACGAACAAAAACAGCGGCACTTTCCAATCCAGCCCGCTAAAGCTGTCGCCGTGCATCACGCTGAACAACAGCTCGGTCGCGCCCAGCGTCACGTAATAACTAAACAGCACCGATACGATCAAATACAAGCACACGATCGGCTGCCGAATCAGCACCAGCAACACGGCCGACACTGCGATCACAACCAGCCGCTGAATGCGAAATTGATCACTAGCGGTCACTTGTTGCAAATCGCGGGTGCCCGATGTCGTGCCGGTGAAGTAGAACTTTGCCCCGTGCCAGGCCGATTCCGGTCGATTGCTCAACTCCATCAGGCCGGCGTCCAGCGTATTGAGCAACACCAGTGCGTCATGCGAGAACGGTTCGGCATCCAGCACCACATCGAATCGCGTCACCGTTCCGTTCAGTTCCACGACTGGAGATAGAAACGTGTTCTTGGCCTTTTGCGTCTTACTGCCGACGATGGAACTGCCGCGACCGGTAAAGAAGCCCGACACGCTGACCGGCTCGCCCAACGGTTGTGTATAACTGCGAACGGCAATCACACCCTCGGTTGCTTCCAGTTCACTTGTCAGCAGACTGATGTCATTGCGCCCGGCGCGCGAGTCGAACGATGCTCCCGAGCGCTCGACGACGATCGTCACCGGGCCCGTCTCGCCGGCCGGAAAATGCTCGCGCAGAAGTTTGCTGCCGACGACG
>JAYTAU010000136.1:0-1959 GCA_043737375.1 Planctomycetia bacterium | reverse complement strand
CAATTAGCTGTTAGCAATTAGCTTTTTGATGAAAATTGTGTACTGGGGACTGAGTACTCAGAGCTTGTGAAGTTTTTGTTCATCCACTGATTGTTTGTAGGGGCTTAGTGGCGGGATACGGAAGTTTTTTTGAAGTCCGCTCGGCCGCTAGAATTTTTTCGATGTTGAATTGTTACGGAACGATGGCTGTCGCTCCCCCAATTTACCGAGATTATCTCCTGGAGTCTGTTATTTCCCTGTTTGTTCGATTTGCTCGCGCAGCGTGACCGCTCGCATCAAGTTATGCGCCAACACATACCACAAGACGACCGCCAATACCTTCGGCCGACCCCGCACGCGGAACTGCTGCAAGCCGCGATTGCGCGCGATCGCGTTGACACACTCGGCGGTGGCAGCCCGCTGTTTGTAAATCTCTTTCGCGTCGTCGGTCGTCATGCGCAATCGCCAGGCAGCGACCTCGGGCGCATCGCTGGCCCGTGGCGTGTGCGGATCGACATCGGCTTTCTTCGACTTCTGCACCGGCGCGTAAATCGTCGTCCCTTGGGCGGCGGAGGTAGCAATGTCTTCGTTCTTGGCGAAGCCGCCATCGACCAGCATTTCCGTCGGAAGTTGCTCGTAACGTTCGGCATGCTGTTCGACCATCGGCGCGAGTTGGCCACGATCGCTGCCCGAGTTGATGACCTCGACTCCGGTGATGATTTGCGTCTGCGTATCGGTCGCGAACTGCACGTTGTAGGCCGGATTAAAGCCGCCATTGGCCATCTTCATCACGCGTGCTTCGGGATCGGTCGTGCTGACGCGCGCCGCGTCCTTTTTCGCGGGTTTTTTCGCGGCTTCGACGGCAGCGAACTGGCCCAGCGCCGCTTGGATGCGTGCGGCTCGTTCGCGTACCGCGCGCTCGCGGGCCGCTTGTTGACGGCGGTTAGCAGCGGCCGGATCGGTGTTCAATTCCTCTTTCAGTGCGGTGATTTGAGCCTGGGCTTCGGCCAGCAATTCGTTCATCTTCGGCTTCCGGCGAAACGACGCCGAGCCGGCGCTGGCTCGCACGCGCATGCCGTCTTGCGCCACGCGTTCGAGCGTGACGAGTCCTTCGTGCAACAGCGCGGCCACGCTGGTGGTCAGCGTTCGGTCGAGCAGTTCCACGTGCGCCGTACGGAAGTCGGCCAGTGTGTGATAATTGACCGAAACATCGCCGCAGATCCACTGAAAGGGGACTTCGCCTTGCTCCCTTGCGCAACGACGGTCCAATTCCCGCGCACTGCCGATGGCACGCAACGTGGCATACAGCCACAGCGCGAAGAGAATCCGCGGATCGATCGGCGCGCGGCCCACGTTCCGCTCGACCGCTTTGATGCGAGCATACAAAGGCGACAGATCGAGGCCGGAAACGTAAGCCCAGACCAAGCGAGCTTCGTGATCGGCCGGCAGCAAATCGTTCCAGCAGCAGGCGCGAAACTTAACTTGTTCGCGCTGGGGAGGCTGCAACCGCGGATCGCCCCCCGCAAGCAACTCGTCAGCAGGCTGTGTTCCAGCAGGTTCCGGCATGGCACCCCTCGGCGGCAGTGGAAACAAGGTTCCCTGAACAGACTTCACGGCGTTACGCACAGCAGATTTCAACATCTCGACTTTATAAACCGGATTTAAATATTCGGCGATGCTAAAAATTCACAAGCTCTCAGCTAACAGCCCCTTCGTCATTCGTCATTCGAGCTTCGGATTTCGGGCGCTACCCCGTCACGGCCCAAGACATGATCGAAAAGACGACCAGCACGCCCCCCATGAAGAGGCTGATCCAAAGGCCGAAGCGCACGGCATGTTTCAGTATGGGAGTGAGATACTCGTGGCGCGTGGCGGCGTAGACCAGGCTCACGGAAATGATCAGCGGCACCATGTACCAGATGGTTGGCAGGGCAGCGAGTAAGAGTAAACCGTGCATGAAAAATCTCTTGTCTACAGTTT
>JAYTAU010000135.1:0-1960 GCA_043737375.1 Planctomycetia bacterium | reverse complement strand
TCGCTCCGTTGGCCAATAGCGCCTGCGGAACCTGCGGCAGCTCAACTTTCGGCACTTCCGGCCGCACCGGCGGAATGTACGCCCAATGTCCTTCCCATTTCGCGCCCTGTTCAATCCAATTTTTGACCAGAGCAATTTCGCGGGCTGACAGTTTTTTGCCACTCTCCGGCGGGGGCATCCGCTCGTCGCCGTCCTTGGATTTCATACGACGTAAGGCCTCGCTCGCCGCGGGCTTGTTCGGCACAAACGAATGATGATCTTCGATTTTGCCGAATAGTCCGGCTTGCGTATCGAGCCGCAGCTCGGCCTCGCGGGTATTCTTGTCGGGCCCGTGACAGGCGAAGCAGTTCTGCGAAAGGATGGGGCGAATGTCGCGATTGAACTGGATCGTATCGGGCAGTGCGGACGGCTCGGCAGCTCGCGTTTGTGTAATGTCGATTGCAGACAGACAGACCGCCAGCTTCGCCACCCACAAGACTGATCGCAGATTCATCGGCATAAAGCACTCCGCGCCGCAACAATGACAGACTGATAAATGTGAGTAGGACCGTCCTTTGGTCAATCTACCATTTTCCGTCGCGTGCGGCTGGAAAGCAAACGTTTCGTACAAGCTCGAAGTGGAGAGCGAGTGAATCGAAACGTGCGTACCTGGAATATCAAGGCTTGTCAGTTATATAACGCCACCGGCTAATGCTTTTTCCAAACACGTCGTTGTACCGCCAAACTCTTGCCTCTGGAAACGCTGCCTGTACCTTTGACATTTCGTCGTCGCTGTGATCATCGCTTAGGCTAATTTCTACGACATTTTTGTCACCCAAGAGTTGTCGGATATGCGAAAGTTCTGGAATTGATGGTTCAGGTTGGGCCGGAAGCGGCAAGATAATCGATGCCTGAGTTGACACCCTACCACCCCGAGTTTTGATCGACTTCCACACCGCCTGCCGATCGCGGACGATCTTCATCTGCCAACCGAGCCAAACTCCAAGCAGAGTTACCAAAACGAACATTGTTCGCAGTGAGAATCGAAACCAGCGGCGTTCGCACTTCTCGGTCATGCCGGACATTGAAATAAATTCTGTAGGCCACTGGCTGGGCGAGGGCGAAGAGACGACTCCAAATTCATTCGTCCGTTCATGATCGACGCGGATCCCACCCATTGCAATGGGTGGGCTTGGGGTTTGTGTCCCCAGCCCCGAGCCTCACATCCCCAGCCCCGAGCCTCGCATCGTTGACGATCTTCGCCGCCGCTCTTATCTTAAACGCTCGTTTGCTGCCGGAACGCCACAGAGGGCGTTCCCTACAGAAATCGCAATCTTTTAGTTTTGTCGACGCTATTCCGAAGGACCGCAATGCCATGGCACATGACGTTACCCTAATCACCGGAGACGGCACTGGGCCGGAACTCGCCGAGGCCGCCCGCCGCTGTATTGACGCCACCGGCGTGAAGATCAACTGGGACGTGCAAGAGGCCGGCGTCGATGTGATGGCTCGCACCGGTCACCCGCTGCCCGACGCGACGATGGACAGTGTCAAGCGAACCAAGTGCGCACTAAAGGCCCCCATCACCACGCCGGTCGGCACCGGCTTTCGCAGCATCAATGTCTATCTGCGACAGGCGTTGGGTTTGTATGCCTGCATTCGTCCGTGTAAGCAGTACCCGGGCGTGCGGACGTTTTTCGACAGCGTAAAGATCGACTTGGTGATCTTTCGCGAGAACACCGAGGACCTGTACGCGGGCATCGAGTTCGAACGCGGCAAGCCCGAGACGACCGCGATCATCGACTACATCAACAGCAACAGCAAGTCTGGCAAAATCAAGTCCGGCGCCGACGAGACCGGCATCTCAATCAAGCCGATCAGCGTGTCGGGCAGCGAGCGGATTATCAAAGCCGCGTTCGATTACGCGCGACTGCATGGCCGTAAGAAGGTCACGGTTGTGCATAAGGCGAACATCATGAAG
>JAYTAU010000134.1:0-1963 GCA_043737375.1 Planctomycetia bacterium | reverse complement strand
CGCACGATCAGATCTTTTTTGGTGACGACTTCGGCTTCGCCTTGGCCGACCTTGGTGCCATGCCCCATGCCCCAGACTTTGACCTTCCACGTCGTCAGGTTTTCGGGCATGTCGAGCGAGACTTCCGCCGCGCCCTGTTCGTCGGTGGTCAATGCGCCGACCCACAACGCCGTGTCGGCGAACTTACTGCGAACCGTCGGCTGAACGAGGTTCGGGGGGGGAGACTTGTCTGGAACGCTTTTAGCATCTGCAGGCATTGCAGCAGAGAGGGCATACGACCGATCGGACATGGCACCTTCAGCCATCGGAGCGCCTCCGCCCATTCCCCCTCCACCCATTCCCATCGCTCGACCGCTGGTTTTGAACCTCACCACGCCGTTATGTCCAGTTTCATTGCTAAGGGTACTCAAGCTGTCTGCTTCGCCACCCGCCGGCGCTTGTCCATCGCCCAATTCCTCGACCACCGACTCGCCGAAGATCCCCAGATTTTGCATCCACTTGGCATTGGGCGACGCCATGTTGGCAAAGTACCGACTCAAGGTGCTTTCGCCTTGGGTGTTGTGGCTGCGGCGCCATTTCCAAAAGAACTCTTTGATGTCGCCGACGTTGGAACCGCCCGAGACGTACTCGACCGCTTTATCGTAAATGGCGACGACAGTGGAGCCGACAAAGGGCTTGCCGTTGAAGTCGGTCAGTTTGACTTTGACCGAGGCTTTTTGACCTGGCTTGTAACTTTCGGCCGAGGGCGTAACGGCGACATCCAGCACGCGCTTTTCGGGCGGTACAATGATCTCTTTGATTTCAGTATGCAAACGACCATTACTGATCGTCAGGGCTTCGATGAAGAAATTCGGCATATCCTTTTTGGTAACTGCAATCTCGTCGACGAAACTCTTACCTTTGAGTCGCACCAGTTTGGGCCGCAGATAAATTCCGTTCGCCGGACGCACGAACAACAACACGGTGCTATTGGTGCGTTCGGTGTTGACTTGCAAGTTGACGGTCTCGCCCGGCTTGTAGTCTTGTTTGTCTTGAATCAGCTCCAAATGATTGAAGCGGAAGTCCGAGCCGTCGACGCCCTGGCCGATAATCGTGAATAAGTAAGCGCCTTCGATTTCGTGTTTCTTTTCGTCGGTGACTTTGTACGACAACCGGTACTGGCCCGCCTCGGATGCGACAATCTGAAGATTGGCGAGTCCTTGCGCATCGGTGTTCAGATCCCATTTGCGGACCGAGGTTTCGATCGGCTTGCCGTCTTTGTAGCTGATTTTGAGCAAGTCAACTTTGCCGGTGCCACGGACCGGTTTTTGATCGAGCGTAAAGGCCGAAAAGCCGGCGCGCACCGTGTCACCGACGCGATAAAAACCGCGATCGAGCCAGGCATGGACCTTGAACGGTTTGCGCGCGACCAGCACATTGCCGGTGCCGACGATGGTCCGGCGCGACTCGTCGATGACCTCGACCGTGACCGTGTACTGATGGTCGTGGTCGGGATGGATGGTTTTCGCGATCGCCGTGTCGATGTCGACGGTTACAATGCCATCGGGTCCGATATCGACTTGTTGATCGGCCACGATTTCGGGAGGCTGTTGTGCGCCACCCCACCACCAAGGCGACGGACGCCAGCAACCCCAATTACTCCAACCGGGGTACCACGGTGCATCGTAAGCAAACCACCAATAGCCGCGACCGTAGAGCCAATCCCAAGGTGCCGGCGGATACCAGCGTTGCGAGTAGTTCGAGCGCGTGATTTTGTACTTTACACGGGCCTTGGTCACCGGCGCGCCAAAGTAATATTTGGCTTTGATCGTGGCTTTAATCTTCTCGCCCAACATGACCGGCTCGGTCGGCGCGTCGACAGTGACTTCGTATTCGGGTTTTTTGTATTCTTCGACCCGGAACGAACCGCCGCCGTGGTTGACGATGAAGACTTGATAGACGCCTAGCGTGGCATCATTGGGCA
>JAYTAU010000133.1:0-1966 GCA_043737375.1 Planctomycetia bacterium | reverse complement strand
GACCGGCAAAATCGCGATCAAACGTCATTTTCGTGATAAACTTGCCTTGCCTATGCCAATCCGACCTCGGCACGATCCGGCAGAATACTTACTTATCTGAGCGATGGCTGGTTCAATAGGTTCGTTCGACATTCATCACACCGCCTGCGGCGCGCAGGTTCTGACACACAGCTATCTATGAATCGACAAAGCATTAGCACTACACTTCCAAACGCGAAGCTTCGGCGAGGAAACCCCGCAATAAGCGAGCGCGGCTCGCTAACGCGCTGGCCTATGCTAGCCGCACTTCTGATAGTCGGATGCATCATTCGAACTGGGTCCGGCGACCGAATTACGGCGACGGCGGCCGAGAACCTGGCTCACAAAACGGCTGTCGAGAGTATTACGACAGAAGACATAAAACAGTACGTCACGGCCCTGGCCGACGATTCGTTCGAAGGACGTGAAGCAGGCACCCGCGGCGGGCACGCGGCAGGCATGTACCTGTCGCAACTCTTCGCGAAGTACAAACTACGACCGGCCGGCGTCGCCAATACCTACTTCCAACCGTTCGGCAACAATTGCCGCAACGTCGTCGGTGTACTCGAAGGCAGCGACCCGGCGTTGAAGCAGCAGTACGTTCTAATCGGTGCGCATTACGACCATGTCGGTTTTGGCAACCGCGCGACCAGCAATGGACCGATCGGTTACATTCACAACGGTGCCGATGACAACGCCAGCGGGGTGGCCGGAATGCTCGAGGCGATCGAGGCACTGACAAAATTGCCGCAACCTCCAGGGCGATCGATTGTGTTTGCGCTGTGGGATAGTGAGGAACAAGGTCTGTACGGCTCCAAACATTGGGCCGCCAAATCGACGGTACCGCTTGAGCAAGTCGTAATCTCGATCAATTTGGACATGATCGGCAAGTTGCGCGGCAACCGGCTCGAGGTCATGGGTGCTCGCACCAGCGCCGGACTACGGCGCTTGTTGTCCGAGCAAAATCGCTCCGCGGACTTGCTGCTTGATTTTCAATGGGAAATGAGCGCCGACAGCGATCATTACACGTTTTTCAAGGCCGGCTTGCCGTCCATCATGTTTCACACCGGCCTGCACGACGACTACCATCGCCCCGGCGACGATGCCCACAAACTAAATTACGAGGGTACTCAGCGGGTGAGTAAGTTTGTTTTGCAAGCGTTGCTGGCACTGGCCGATGAACCCGATCGTCGCGGTTTTCGCGCGGCTTCGCGCAATGAATCTTCGTCAACTCAGCGCGTCCAGGAGCGACCAGCTAAGGATAGCCCTGCACGGCTCGGCGTACGCTGGATTGAAGAATCACAGATCAATAAATCGTCCATCGAAACCGGCGTGCTATTAAGTAATGTTTCCATAGATTCACCGGCCCAACGGGGAGAATTACGAGCCAACGATCGCATCGTGCTGTTCGCTGGACGAAATGTCGAAGGAACTAGCCAACTTAGCCGTCTCGTTTGGGCGGCGACCAATCCGGTCGAAGTCGTCATTGAACGAGCCGGAGAAAAACTGTCCCGCCAGATCGTGCTTGCCGGCGAGCCGGTTCGTATCGGCATCGCTTGGCGAGAAGACGACGCCGAACCGAATTGCGTGGGTATTTCTCGCGTCACCAACGGCACGCCGGCGCATGAAGCGGGTTTGCGCGTGAATGACCGTGTTTATCAGGTAAACGGAAACGATATTGCCGGTGTAGAAGGGTTCGAGAAAGCGATTCGCGAGATCGATGGCTCGTTGGAGTTTTTGGTCGAGACGAAGGGACGATTGCGAACGGTGCAAGTCAAACCGCTGGAGTTGTTGCGAAGTCCGGTACTCGGAGATGCTAAACCCACCACGAAATCTCAATAACCAGATGGGACAGATCATTCGTGATTTTATCCCCCGGCGAAGCCGAGGGCTGAAATTAACATTCGCCGCGCTACGAATTGAACAAGCTTCCGCAAACCGAGCATTG
>JAYTAU010000132.1:0-1967 GCA_043737375.1 Planctomycetia bacterium | reverse complement strand
AATAACGTCCCGATTTCGAATCTGCTAGCACGCCGAGAAGCAACTTCCTTCCTTTGCGTCTCTGCGCCTCTGCGCGAGGCTTTTCTTTCGTCCGCTTCTTTCAGCTTTCGCGTTCTCGCTCTTTCGCGTTTTCGTGATTCATTTGAGTTGCCAAAGTCAACATGCTGCGAATCGCGAAAGGGCGAAAGCGCGATAAGGCTATCTACGAATTCCGCTGCGCCTCTACGCCTCTGCGCGAGGCTTTCGTTCGCCCCTAAGACGGCAATTCGTGTGGACGCGATCATTTCAGCTTCACACGGACAAACTTCGGACGATACACAGCATCCTCTTGGAATAGTCGTGCAAACTCCCACGAATTCACGCAGTAGCTAATCACCAATTCTTTCTTACCGGCCGCCCAGGGGTGTGCCTTTGCCGCGTAGCTGAAGACGCCCTTGTCGTGCTGCATTTCGGGGCTTGTGTACAGCAGCAGGGCTTCCGACCACGGTCCTTCCGGTTTCGCTGCGAACCGAGCGACGATGCGATCGCCGATACCGTGTTCGGTATAAACCATGACAAAACCATCGCCGTCGGGCCTTCGCGTCACCGAAAACTCCGACGCCACGCCGTCGGCCAGCGGGGCCGCGTCGGCAGGGTTCGCGCTCCAGCCGTTGGTCGTAAGAAACCGCCAAACGGCGAAGTCGGCCGGCTTGTCAATCGGAACGCGGGCAACGATCAGTTTTTTGCGGTCGATCGCTTTTCCCGTCTCGCGAAAGCCGTACACGTAGATGAATTCTCTGTCCGACAACAACGCCGAACCCCACGACCGCTCGCTCCCTTTTGCATAATCGACGTGCGGAATGCGGTAATCGGTTCGACGCCACTTCTCGGGCTCGTCGTCCGGGTTCTCGATGACGCCGAGCACTTCGCCCACTTGCTTGAAACCGAAGGCCTCGGAATCACCCGTCGCTTTTTCGATCAGCGCCAGAAAGACATACAGCTTGTCAGCTACGCGAATGCCCTCCTGCGGCCAGTACCATCCCTTGCCATCGGCTGGTACAAATAGCGCCGCGCGCTTTTCGTTCCTCCCCTGCCCCGTGATGAAGCGAATCGAAGCGTCGGTCGAGTGGCCGGTTTGCACGGCGACGGTATTGTTGACCATCGCAGCCCCGGCACGTTTCCCGTCTTTGACCGTGCCTAGCAACGTGTCGCCAAACAGCCAGAGAATCCGGTTGTTGTCGAGGTTGACCGAGTACGCACCGTCGCCGCCAATCCAGCCGTCGGGACCGGCGAACTTGGCGTTCCAGGCGGGCATAGAATCGGCCCTTTCTACTGCGGGAACGAGCGTTCGACTCGCGGGTTCTTGGGCATCGACCGACGTGTTCGCAGTCAAAGCGGCAACGAAATAGAACGTGGTCGCCACAATCTTTTGCAATCGAATTCGCATGGCACGTTTACCCGAAAAAATATTCGAACCCGCATTCAGGTTTCAGGCCAGGTAGAAATAATCTCCAACAAGAAACAATGTGACGACGAATCGCTGAATCGACAAGAGCGGTCGTTTCAAACGATTATGTGATTGTGTGAGCGTCTTAACAGTAGGTAGCCTGGCGAATTTTGTTACGGGACGGAAATTCCTCAGCCCCCGGCTTCGCCGGGGAACGGAACATCCTCAGGGGACGTATCGCTGCGAAGGTGGTTTTGCTACATCGTCAACTCGCCGCCACATCCCTGGCAATGCCAGGGACTGAACTTTTCACGAAGTGGGAATAACTGGCCGTCGAATATCCGAATACCGTGGCAGAACAGGCAAATGCTGCGGCAGTTCGTCCGATTGTTCCGCCAAAATCAGGCTATTTTGCGGACAGTACCATCGCCAAGGCGTTTGCTTGACGATTGGCCGAATGTCAATTACAGTCGAGATATACGCATGGGAGTCGCTGCTTGTCTTTTCGGACGAGCTACCGCGTACGTCGGCGTCGTTGAAT
>JAYTAU010000131.1:0-5038 GCA_043737375.1 Planctomycetia bacterium | reverse complement strand
GAATCGCGGTAGGAGCCGATTCTTATCGACGACTGGCCCCATGTCGCGGATGGGAATCCGCTCCTACAATCGACCGACTATTTTTTCGCTGTTCGGCGTCGGCGACGCCTCCTACAACCGATGCTCACGAAGATTAACGACTCCACCACCGACGCGAACATTACCGTCGCAAGTCTGCGTGAATCGATGGCCGCGTTCGTGCGCGAGCGCGAATGGGATCAATTTCACTCGCCGAAAAATTTGGCCATGTCGCTGGCGATCGAAGCGGCCGAGCTGATGGAACATTTTCAATGGCTCACGGTCGAAGCGTCGCGCACGATTGCCGACGATCCTCAGAAGCGCATTGCCATCGGCGAAGAATTGGCCGATGTGCTGAGCTACACGTTGGCAATTGCCAATTCATTAGGACTGGACCTGTCGGCCGCGTTTTACGACAAACTGGCGAAGAACGCGTTGAAATATCCGGCCGATGTTGTGCGCGGAAAATTCGAGCGACCGCGGAAGCAAATTGAACAGGAGGTAACGGAGGAAACAGAGGAGAGTTAAGGACCGGTCGAAAAATAACTTCCCGATAATCTCCGCCCCTCACCGAAGCGTTCCTCGCCGCCTCTCCCAAGGGAGAGGGAATAGTAAGGAAGTTATTTTCCATCCGCCGCCAATTTACTCTGTTTCCTCTGTTACCTCCTGTTCAATCATTCAGCGCGTTATCTGACCGCACCCGGCTTGGTCGCCACGTTCGCCTTCGAATTCTTCTTGGGCGTAATCGCCAAGCTGAGCCAGCCGTTTTCGATCGTCGGCTCGGCAAACGCCAAGTCGCGGTAGCCCGGCTGATCGGCGGGCAACGGAGTGACGCTCATCCGCCGCTCGCGCGCCAAAATCTTCGCGAAAATTCCGCGTAAAATCACATCGACTCGCCCTTGCTGCGCTTCGCCCCCCAGCTCGATGCTACCGTCGCGCACCAATTGCAAGGTCAGTCCCTCGATCTGCGGCCGATAGTAGGTCGTGACTTCGAAATCGTTCCAGACGCGCTTACCTTGATCGAGCTCGGCAATCGCAATCGTCAACTGAATCCGTCCGTCGTCGCAACGCACGCTGATCGGATCGTACTCGGCAAATGTCACCGTGACATGCTCGGGCAGATCGGCCGGCAACACGGCATCGTGTCGCCCGAGGCGGGTTGCGATCCAACGATGCAACTCCGGCAAGGTGAACGTCCGACCGGCAAGTTGAAGTTGTTCCAACGCGTTGTTCAAGACCGTCTCGTGCAGTTGCACGCTGGCCAAACTATCCGACATGGCCAAGGGTCGCGGCGTGTGTGAGCCGAGTTGCCGCGAGCCGGCCAATCGCAGCCGGCCCGTCATTCGCTGATCGTTGGTTTGCATCGACATGATCGTCGGCCCCAGTGCCAGCGTGTCGAGCCGCGACAACAGTCGTGCGCGATAATCCTTCTCGGCCTTGGCAAGTCGCGCGTCGAGCTCGCCGTCAAAACGTTGACATGCGCGGCCGGCCACTTTGCTCTCGACTTCGCGCTGCACGCTGGGTTGCATCTGCTCGTGTTGCGAAAGGGCGTAGTTGCGAACGAGCGCCCGCACCAGCGGAATGGAATCGAACTCGGTGTTCATTCCCGCCAAGCGGCTGGCGCTATCGGCGTGGGCTTCGGCCGCCGTCACCCGTAGCCCCTGCGGGCTGACGTTCACGATTTTACAGACGCTGTAAGTCGATTCGCCTTGGCTGACGAACGTGACCGGGCCGCTGGTCGAAGTGGTTTGCGAATCGACCACGCCGACGGCTTCGATGCCGAACACGAACCGCTTGGCATCCGGAATCAATCGCACATTCAGTTTGGTCGAAGTCAGACTGTGACCGTAGGTCGGCACGCCCAACACGCGATCGTTGACGACATCGGATTGCGGCGCGGGCTGAGGCAGTACGCGATTGAGCAACTCGGCGGTCACGACCAGCCGCAGGTTGGCGTTGCGATATTGTTTAACCAAATGTTCGCCCAGGCGTTGTTCGGCCGGGTCGAGCGACCATTGCAACCGCTCGATCTGTTCGGCGATCGGCCGCGCGGAACTAGGCAGACGATCGACCTCGTACTCTTCGACTGCATGCAGCAACCCGGCGACGTCGATCGGTTCGGCGACCCAGGCGCGCAGACCTCGTGCCAGACCGGCCAGCGGCGGACTAGCGACCAACGTCTGTTGATCGCCGGTTAGTTGCGGTGAATGCAGACGGCGAAGCACTTGCTGTGCGACGCGACGACGATCGAGCGCGGCTTGCTCGCCATTGCGACGAGCCAAGTCGCCGATCGAACTGAGCATCAGGTAATCTCGCCATGAAGCACCTTGCGGCGAGCGCGCGATCAACTCCTCTGCTCCGGCGATCAGGTGCTGCATGTCCGAATCGACGGCGGCAACGGTCGGTTCCGATGAGACTGCTGCTTTCGAATCATTGGCGTTGGATACCGTCAGATCGACCACTTGCCATAGATCGACGCGACGCAGCAGCTCGGTTCGCGCTGCCAGCAAGTCGCGCGCAATTTTGGGGGAAGCCTGACGAGTGTAATCGTTGGTCTTGCCGGCGACGTCGCGCAGCGCGACTAGAATTGCTGCCGAACGCCGGTCGCCGACCGGCAGCCGGCTCAGCGCTTCGAGATGTTCGTCGACCGCGGCCGTCCAATTGAGCTGCGCAACATATTGTGATAGCGAATCGAGTCGGCTGTCGAGCGTGTAAGGCCTGGGCCAGTGCGCTCGGTTGATCGACGGGGGAGCCTCGTCGGAACTATCGCCGGAGTTTTGTGTGAACTGATCGAGTTCCGCAGCAGCACGGTCTTCCGACAAAGCCGGGGGCTGAATAGTCTGGTGGTCCGTTACCGTCGGCTCGACGCTCGCATACTCGCCGAATCGCGGCCGCAACTCGCCGGCAAAGTCGGACAATCGAGCAGCAATCTTTTCGGTGACTTGCTCGACATGCGGCGTGATCTGCGGCCAGTTTTCGTGATGGACCCAGTCCGGTTGCTGTTTGCCAAGGTTTTGGGCGTACGCGTTTGCCGGAAGAACGGTTGCCGGTTTAACGATGGTGGGGGGGACGACCGGCGGGGTTGCAGGCGAGTTGGAGAAAGTTTGCGAATCGTGCCGGTCGTTCTGAAACGTTCGTTCCCAGCCGCGCGGTGCCGCCACGCTCAACAAAAACAAACAGGCTAACACCAACAGATAAGGCCAGATCGGATTACGTTGATTCGACTTCATGCAATGCTTCCTCGCCCCTCGCGCGTTCCCAAGAGCCATGACCTGGCCCTATCGTAGAAATCGGAATCGCGGAGCGGGGAATAGATACTCTTTGGCCGCAATAACCGCCATAACCGATGCTGACGCGAGATCTTGCGCGATCACGCCAACGGGGTAAACTTTGACGCGGCAAGACCATGCGCGACCCAGGTTCGCGCGTGAGGGTCACGGAAGCACGGCAAGCTATGCCGGGCAGGGAAAGTTCGGCAATTCAATCGTCGCGCGGTGCTCGACGTTCGCGCGGCGGAGGCGGCCCCTTAGGAGCGAACCCATCGGGCGGTGGGCCTTTGGCTTCGAAACTTCCCGCTGGGCCGGCGCCCTTGGAGCCGAAGCCGTCTCGCCCGCCGCCGCGGCCATATTTGCTCTGGAAGTACTTCCGGCGCAGTTGCGACATGAATTCGTCGGGAGGCAAAATGGCCGCATGATTGCGATCTTCGACCGTCAAATCCTGGCGATAAAATCGCATGAGTTCATCCTGGCTGACTTGGCCGCGCACCGTATCGCGCGCGCGAAACGCGGCAGCCAACATCGACTTCAAAAGCTGTTGGCGTTCTTTCGGAGCGGGCAATTGCGACAACCGACCGACGACATCGGTTGACAATTGTTTTTCCAAGTTCTTCCAGTCCGCGTCCGAAACCTCTAGCGGCCGAGGCAACCGCATGGCCACCATCACCAGCGCCCGCGTCCGATCGTCGCCTTGCTTGTCGTCGATCCAACGCCGCTGACGCCCATCGGCAAGCGCGAGTATTTCAGACTCGCGACGGACGACCACTTCTTCCCACCAACGAAATATTTTTTGCACATCGTCCAGCGCCAATGGCGACGACGCCAACTGTCCTGCCAGCCGAGTGACCTCTTGCTGCTTCAGTTGACGAATCCGGGCCACGCGCGCCTCGGGCCGCATTTCGAGCAGATCGGCCCGTTCGAGCGGCGAAAGCGTCGACAGCCAATCGTAATATTGCTGTAAGATGCGGCGGAGCTGCGCTTGATCCGGCTCGGCGCTCAGTTGCTCGTCCAGCTTTCGCAAGCGGTCCTTGTCGTCGTCGGACAGTGCCTGATATCGATCGAACCGCCGGCGCAGGTCGTCCTTATTGTCGGCGGGCATTGCCGCAATGCGCGCTCGACGCTCGGCCAACACTTCGCGGTTGATCTCGGGAGTCGGTGCAGTCGTCGCATCCCACGGGGTCTCGCCGGGCTTGTCGGTGAATAGCCCCGTGTTGTCCAGCAAACGTAAAAACTCGACGTTGTCGGCGACGCGATACCGATCGAGATTTTCGACCACCGGCAAATCGCGCAGCAGGGCCGCATTGGGGTCGGGCCAAGCCATGACAAACGCCACGAAGCCTAACATTGCCGCGGCCAGAGTCGCCGCGGTCGTATAGATCCAGCGTCGACGCCGGCGCGTGGGCAAGGCCGCTTGCTGTTCGGTGATTTCTTGCGCGACGGCCAGCGTGACCATTTGCACGGTGCTTTTGGTAAAACTGTCGCCCAATGCGGTTCGCGGCAGTTCGTCCAGCATGTCCCACGACTTGGCAAGCGATCGGAGTCGATTGCGCACATGCGGATCGTCGGCCAAGCGCTCTTCGACGCGGCGCGCGGCGGCTTCGTCCAGCTCGCCGTCGAGATAGGCGACCAGCTCTTCGTCGAGCGCTTCGAGATCGGCGTTGGGATTCGGGTTCATGGACGACTCGTGGACTTGACGACGCGAAATTGAACAGGAGGGAACGGAGGAAACAGAGGATGATTGATTG
>JAYTAU010000130.1:0-5043 GCA_043737375.1 Planctomycetia bacterium | reverse complement strand
AGCCGTTTCAGTATTACAACTACACGATTTTTGTCGCCGAAGTGGCCAGCACGTTCAATGAACAACTGCTCAGCCGGCAGTTGATGTCGCAGGCGAAGAGCGACAAAGAGCGAGCCTATCTGATCAATCGCGACATCGACGCGATTCGCGGCACGATCATTCGCCAGACCATGTTCGCCGAATTCGAAAAAATGTCGCATGCCGTGGCCGAGGCGGGCGAGGCTCTGACCGTCGCGCGGTTCAAGAGCCTGTACCGCGAACTGTTGGACAAATATTTTGGTCCCCAGTTCGCGATCGATCCGCAGTTGGAGTTGGAGTGTTTTCGCATTCCGCATTTCTATCGGGCGTTTTACGTCTACAAATATGCGACCGGGTTGTCGGCGGCGATCGCGCTCTCGGAGCGAGTGCTCAACGGCGGCGAGCGCGAACTGAATGATTATCTGAATTTTCTCAAAGGGGGCTGCTCGAAGTTTCCGCTCGATCTGCTGCGCGATGCGGGCGTGGATATGGAGCAACCGGGGCCGGTCGATACGGCGCTACGCCGGTTCGAGCAGCTTGTCGACGAACTGGATTCGCTGCTATAAAGCGTCAGTGGTCCGTTGTCCGTCGTCAGTTGTATGTTCGACGCGACGTGCTAACCACGAAGCGTCATGGAACCACGAAACACACGGAAGCACGAAAGGGGAAAGAAAGAAGGGAAAAAAGGAAAAAATCAGGGCAGGCCGTGCATCGCTCGACAACTGACAACTAGCCACTCCGCACTCCCCACTTCCTCATGCGTCCTTGGAAGCTCATCGAAACCAACTACGCCTACGTCAAGGATCATCCTTACGAGGTGGCCGTGTTGCCGCTGGGCGCCACCGAGCCGCACAATTTGCATCTGCCCTATGGCACTGACGTGTACGAGGCGGACACGGTCGGCGAGAAGATTTGCGAAGCGGCTCACAACGCCGGGGCCAAGGTCGTGCTGCTGCCCACGGTTCCCTATGGCACCGAGACGAATCAGCGCAACTTTCCGCTGGCGATGAACGTCAACCCTTCGACGCTGAATGCTGTGATCACCGATTTGGTCGATTCGCTAGCGCAGCATGGCATTCGCAAGATCGTGCTGCTCAATAGTCACGGCGGCAACGACTTCAAAGCCCTGCTGCGCGAGCTGTACGGCCGCCGGTATGACGACGCTCCGGCACATGTGTTTTTGATCAATTGGTATCAGGTGATCAACGATTTTTATGACCAGGTGTTCGAGCACCGCGACGACCATGCCGGCGAGATGGAAACTTCGTTCGCGCTAGCTTACTTTCCGCACTTGGTCGCCAAGAACGCGGACGGCACGCTGGCCGCCGACGATGGCGCGATGCAGAGCACCCGCTTCGAGGCGATCAATCGCGGTTGGGTCGGCATGACGCGGCCCTGGCATTTGTTGACCACCAACAGCGGGGCAGGCAATCCGCACGCCGCCACGGCCGAGAAAGGCCGCCAGATGATTGAGCTGCTAGTGCCGCGGCTCTCGCAATTCTTAGTCGAACTGTCGGCCTCGCCGGTCGACGACAAGTTTCCGTTTTGACGTAGGCCGGAATTTATTCCGGCTTGGTTGTCGGCTCGTCGTATCTGTTAACGCATCCGTAGAACAAAAGCCGGAATGAATTCCGGCCTACGCCTTCAGATTCCCATCCGTGCCAGTCCGTCGATCACGCTCCCTAGGGCGATCGACAATTGCGGGTGGGTCGTTTCGAGTTCGCGGGCAGCGTCGCTCAGTCGCTGCGTTAGCGGCGCTGTGGGTGCTGCGAGCGACTCGCCGGGCTGCCGCAACGCACTAACTGGCTTATCCGCGCTGACCATCGCAAGGCCCGTCGTCGACTCGCCGGTTCGATCGAGCGCTTGCTGAATCTCCGACAGCGTGCCTCGCAGCTGCAGCCGGGCGTCACCATCCAACGGGCCGATTTCCGACAACTCGCGGTGCAATTCGGCAAGGGTCGCCAACAGTTGTTCGCGCGTGGCAGACATGGATCGCACTCCTTGGAGCAGCTCGATATTAAATCACAAACGGGTCGCGGAGGTCATTATAAACTAAATCGCCAACGAGTCACGGCGTTGCGAATTTTGTCGCCCGCGATTGGCAAGGCAATCTGTTCACTCCGCACTTCCCACTCCGTACTCCGCACTTCGATTAACCTCGTTCGCAAACCATAATCCAGCCGTTCGCGCGTAAGTCGCCAAAGCACCACGACGCCGGCAATTTTCCGGTACGGCGCGGGTCCAGCGGTACGATCTCGCGCAGCGTAAACCCCGCGGCCGACAGCGCTCGCACCAGCACGCGGCGGCGAAACACGTGCAGGAACATGCCCGGTATGCCGCGATAGTCGAAAAATTTATCGCCGATATCGAAGTCGCGGCGAAACGGCGCGGCCAACACGCTCTTAATCACCCACCACGGGCCGCCGGGGTCGTAAAGGTTGTACCAAAAGTTGTGAATGTGGAGTACGAACAGCCCGCCGGGTCGCAGAATGCGGTGCGTCTGTTCGAGCATGCGTTGCCGATTGGCCGCGCCGCGGATCATGCCCAATGTGCTGAACATGCAAATGGCGTAATCGATCGACGCGTCGGCCAGGCAATCCAACTGCACCAGATTGGCCAACAGCAAATCGATGGGCAGTTCTTCGTCTTCGGCTTTCTCGCGCACCACATCGAGCATTTCCATCGATAGATCGACGGCCAGGCCACGATGTCCGCGCCGCACCAAAGGGACCAGCGCCCGTCCGGTGCCGCAACCCAAATCGGCAATCAGTCCGGGCTGCGTGAAGTGCCGGGCCAGAATCGCTTCGTCGAATTCGAACAGCTTGTTGTACGCAAAATACTCGTCGTAATCGCGCGCAATGTGCTCGGCCTGCGCGTAGTCCCACATGCTGTGGGTCACGCCCGGCGGAAGTTGCCAACGAGGTCGGTCGGAAGGAGGGATGAGCAGCGAGGGGTGAGGGGCGAGAAATGGAGTTGCGACAGTTGAAGTTTACCGCGCCGCATGCACGAAAACGAGGTCTGCAAAAACAGGCTCGACTTGGCAGCGAACATGAGAATTCTATTCATGTCGAAAACGGAACAATCACACTTCACTTCGCACTTCCAACTCCGCGCTCCGCACTCGATAAGGGCGGGCGTAGCGATTCGCCGTCGACCCGTATGCGACGATACAACACTTCGATCATTTCGGCCAGTAGTTCGCCCTCGGCGGTTTGCATGATCAGCTCGACCTTTTCGACCACTTCGCGGCGGCGATTCATGCCGCGGGCGGTTTCGATGACGCCCATCTCGGTCAAAGCACCGCCGTGCCCGAACTGACTATACAGTTCGTCGAAGTCGGCTTCGCCCCAGCCGCGCACCAGCTCCGGCCGGGCCGCCACGACCTGTTCGACGACCGGGTTGGTGCGGCGATCGAACAGCCGATGCGCCAACAGCGACGGATCCTGAAACAGCTCGTCGGCCGGCACTTCGAGCGCCGCGGCCAGCCGGTGCAGCGTGCGACTGTGCGGCCGCTTGCTGCTGTTGAGAACTCCTCGCAACGTGCGCAGATCAAGACCCGACGCACTGGCCAAGTCTTCGACCGTCAGACCGCGCCGCGCCAACAAGCGACGCAAGTTCGTCGCAAAGTCCGGCTCGGTCAGGCAACTGTGGGCAATCATGTTCGACTTTTTCGTAGGAGGCGGTCGCTGTACGAGGCGTCGCCCGACGCCGATGTGTGATTGCAAATCTTTACGTAGAATCGAAATCACTGCGTGTTCGTTGGTCGTCCGAAACCAAGAACGGAATAAATTCCGTTCTACGGTTGGTTGCTATTGTTGTCGGTCTCAAAGAGACCGACCTACGTAATGGTCTACACTACCACATGGCTTGATTTCAAGCGCTGATTGGAGAATTAAAATATGCCGCTAACTTGCGGCCCAACAGTTTATGATGGAAGATCGGGTGTCGGTCGATACCACTCATGTACTGGCTTTGTCGTTCCCCTCAATCCAACGATGGTTTGAGCAACGAATCAGCGGCGAAACAGCATGGTCGGAGGAGGAGAAATGCAAAAACGATGGTATTACTTATTATTTGCTTGTCTTGGGTTGACGGCTTTAATTTTCTTTTGCCTTCGTGACTCACCGGACACTGTTCAACAGATTTCCGATGACGATTTGTATTCCGACGCTTCGAACTCATTAACCACACGACCTCATGACGCCTACCACGAATTGGGAGATGGAATTTTTGCACTGTCAAACGGTGAAGCGAGTCGTGCCTTGGCTCATTTTCGGGAAGCAATTCGCCTCGACGATCATGTTATGCTTGCGCATGTTTATTCGGCTGAATTGATCGAAGACAATGATCCAGCAACGGCAATCGAGGACTACACTAACGCGATTCGCGTATATGGCAAGACTGAATCTCCAATAATCTCGTTGAATGATATTCTTTTAAAACGCGCACTTCTGTTACTTGATCGCGGTGAATATGACGCGGTTGTCAAGGATTTGACGACTGTCCTTGAAAGCGATTCAAAACACTTCGGTGCGCGAGCTCACCGGGCCCGGGCATATTATCTCATGCGTTCTTGGTCCGACGCACTCAAAGATCTCGACGTCGCGCTAGAACTAGACGGCAAGAACGTTAAATTGCTCTTATTTCAAGGTGCTACCTACTTCGAAATGCAGCGATTCCACGATGCGCTTAAGTCATATCAAGCGGCAGCGCTACTTGATCCGGAATCTAAAGCGGCAAAGGGCATGATCGAACGTACTTCGAACAAACTCGGCCAACCTGCCGGGTAATTGTTTCAGGATCATTGTAGGTCAGGCTAAAAGCCTGACCTACGGACGCACAGCAACCCGGAGCCGGTACACATGCAGGTTGCTTCCCTGGTCGTGCGCGTCGATCAGCGACAGGTAATACACGCCTGCCGAGGCGGCGGTAAACTCCAGTCGCGCGTCGCGCGATTCACCCTGGTCATCAGCCTGGGCCATGATCTGACCGGCGGCGTTGTAGAGCATCAGCATGCCATCGAGC
>JAYTAU010000129.1:0-5045 GCA_043737375.1 Planctomycetia bacterium | reverse complement strand
CGTCAATCGAACTCAAACCGCTCGGACGCAATTCCTCAAATCAGAAGTCGTAGAGTTAATTTATTCTTAGTCCTCTCCGTGTTCTCTGTGCCCTCTGTGGTTCAAACAGAAGCTGGGTGATCTCAGAAAGTCAAAGTTGTGAAACGTACCGCGACAAGTTTTTCCGAAATCCGCGCGAAGGTCGAAGCCGGTGAGCGGCTCTCGCTCGATGATGGGCTATTTCTATTCAGCCCGGCCGTGCATCTCAATGACCTTGGCGAGCTGGCCAATCTGGTTCGGGAACGCAAGAACGGCAACTTCACGTACTACAACATCAACACGCATCTCAACACGACCAATATCTGCGTATATCGTTGCATCTTTTGTGCGTTTCGTTCGGACTTGCGCGACCCGCACGGCTACATGATGAGCGATGAGCAAATTCTGGCCCGCGGGCAAGAAGCCGTCGATGCCGGCTGCACCGAGATGCACATCGTCGGCGGGCTGCATCATCAGATGAAGTACGATTGGTACTTGAACACCATTCGCATTTTGCACGACGCTTACCCGCGATTGCATTTGAAGGGCTGGACCGCGGTCGAGATCAATTGGTTCACGCACCTCACCAAGCGCTCGGTTCGCGAGATACTTTCCGAGCTTCGCGACGTCGGTTTGGGCAGCCTGCCAGGCGGCGGCGCGGAAATCTTTCATCCCGAAGTTCGCGACAAGATTTGCGAACACAAGGCCGATTCGCGCAATTGGATCGATATCCATCGCACGGCCCACGAGCTGGGGCTGCGTTCCAACGCCACGATGCTGTACGGCCATATCGAAAACGACTTCCATCGCGTCGATCATTTATTGCGACTGCGCGAATTGCAGGACGAAACCGGCGGCTTTCAGACGTTTATTCCGTTGGCGTTTCATCCCGAAAATACGAAGCTGGATTACATCAAAAAGCCGTCGGCTCTGGTTGACTTACGCACGATGGCGGTCAGCCGGCTGATGCTCGACAACTTCGATCACATCAAGGCCTACTGGATCATGCTGGGCATCGGCACGGCGCAAGCCGCGCTGGCATACGGCGCGGATGATCTTGATGGCACCGTGCGGCACGAGCTGATCTATCACGATGCCGGCGCGACCACACCCGAGGTACTCAGCGTGGAGGAGATTCGCCGACTGATTGTCGAAGCGGGCCGCGAACCGGTCGAACGCGACACGTTGTATCATCGTGTCGAACGCGAAGGTATCGACTGGCGAGAAGGCGCGGCCATCGTCGCGGCCCGTTAGGAATTTACCACGGAGACGCGGAGACACGGAGAAAGAACGAAAGAGTTTACCGACAAATGACCTCAAATAATGAATTCGAATCGCTATCGGAAGTTGAATTGCAATCGATGTTGGTTGCGTCCTGGACTCGGATGAGCGCTATCCAGAAGCGCTTTTGGAAAGCAGTTCAAATCCAGCCGGAAAAATGGATACAGCAGCCCTACGGCGATATCGATGGTTTCTGGGTTGTTGGACTCATTGGCTTAACTGCAATCTGGTACAACGACATCGAAGAGGGTTTCAACGTTTCGAAGTACACGACGTATGGCGTACTTGATGAATACGCATGTCAGCAGGATGAGCTTGAGTGGACAATCGATCGTCTATTGTTCTTAACAATTACAGGCGAGAAAAACGATTACAAACTTGGTTTTTTTGCTGACCAATAACGAGCATTGACACAGTTTCCAAAACTTTCCCGCTCCGTGTCTCCGCGTCTCCGTGGTAAAACCTGATCGTTGCATTAATTAATCGGATGCTACGGCCAGTGGAAACATCCGCGTCTCGCCCAGTTGATTGGCCTGATAGACCTGATTGCTCTCGACATCCAAACAGGTCAGCCAGCCGCCGTTGAAGGCCCAGGTGTCGATGGCCACCCAGCCCGGAAAAACGGTGGGCAAGCCATTGCGTTGCGGCGAGTGCCCGCAGATGACCCGCGTCCGCAGGTTCGGTGCCTGAGCATGAACGAACGGCGGTTCAGTGCCGTTGATATGCGTCCAGCGCAGCCAAAGCGGGGTCTGTTTTCGCAGCGGCACGCCGGGTTCCAGATTCGCATGCACGAAGATCGCAGCGCCCGATTCCCAATAATCGACCGCGCTTTCGATGAACGCCAGATGAGCCGGCGGCAGATTCGCGAGCGACCCTTGATACGATGCGATGGTCGCGGCACCTCCCATTTCATTGAAATCGAAATTCGCGCCGCGCTTGCCGCGCACCGCATCGAGCAGCATCTCTTCGTGATTGCCCAGAATGAACACCAGTTTGCACTGAGCGGCTAGAGCAACCAAACGGTCCAGCACCTGCTGAGTGCCAGGTCCGCGATTGATGGCATCTCCCAACACGACGAGCGTATCGTGCGGCCGAATATCGACCAGCGCCAGCAGCGTGTCGAGGGCTATGTGCGTACCGTGAATATCGCCGATGGCGAGTGTGCGGGGTGAATGTATCGGGGTCGGTTGAGTCAATTGTTTGCTTTATCGGACTGAGGTTCTGAAAACTTTTCTTCGTCAACGGATGGCAATAGCTCAATTGACGTGAGGGTCATTGTTTGAACCAAGGTGCCGTTAAAGAATGTCTTAATTAAGTAGGGAATTCGAAATCCGTCGACGGATTTATAGTTGTCATAACGAGTTTCAATACTGCCGCCAGGGCGAGTTGTTCGCGTGCCCAGCAACAAGCTAGAGTTGACATCGAAAAACATCCGATGCTCCTGTTCATTGTCATAAATGCGCCGAATCACGTGCGTCGATACATTCCCAATCATTTCGTCTTCGATGATTTTAAATTCGCGGGCATCGAGATCAATTAGTATGCCCACCACCGAGTATGGAAAAACAACCGCTTCGCTGGAAGCAACGGACGGCAGTTTCCGGGCTTCCCCATTCAGGACGTGCCATGTGTTTGGAGGGTTCGTAATATACGATTGCCGGTTGAGATTTATGCCGCCAGAATGTCTTACGTCCCTGCGAATCTTACCCCCTATCGTAAACACGTCTTCATTCTCGTAATCACCATCGTCATTCCGGCCCCAGGCAGTTTGTACGGAGTATGTTGTCCGTCCTGATTGAAGCACTCCAAATCCATTTTGGCCACCATGAGCCATGATCGCTCGCTCAAATATTTTGGCGGGTTGCCGTTGGGGCGTTGTTGATACACTTGACGACGATCGAGTGTCATCGGGCTTCGGAAGCGGATCATCCTTTTGGCAACCGCAGACTAATACGAGTACGACGACAGCACATTTCGAGTACCGAAATACATTCATAGGTTTTGATTCGAGCAGCATCAGATACGCGACCGATGGTTGCGGGTTTACGAGACCGTAGACTACTCTTATGTTGCAGTAGCTGGCTATCCCACGTCACCGAGATCCAGCGCCTTGCCGTAGCGTACCATCACCATTCGTCGTAGCAAGGCGTGTTCCGTTTGTTGCAAATCGTGATCCGCGGCAATTAGTTGTTGCGCGTCGCGACGGGCCTCTTCCACCAACGCGCGATCGCGCAGTAAATCGGCGATTCGTAACGGCGGCAAGCCATGTTGTCGGGTGCCCAACAAATCGCCAGGCCCGCGCAGTTCGAAATCTTTCTCGGCCAGCGCAAATCCGTCGGTGGTGGAAACAAACGCTTGTAAGCGTTCGTTCGACTCTTCGGTTTGCGGTTCGGCAAACACGCAACAGTAGCCCGGATACGCGCCGCGATGAATGCGCCCCCGCAGTTGGTGCAACTGAGCCAGTCCAAACCGCTCGGCTCCGCGAATGGTCATCACCGTGGCATTGGGCACATCGACCCCGACTTCGACCACGCTGGTCGCCACGAGCACTTGCGTTTCACCGCGATAAAACCGCTCCATGGCCGCATCTTTCTCAGCCGCCGGCATTCTCCCATGCAACAGCCCCAGGCGAAAGGCATGCAGTTCACCGTTCGAGAGTTCTTCGTACGTTGCGTTGAGACTCGCGGCATCCCAATTCTCGGACTCTTCGACCAACGGCACCACGACAAAACCCTGCCGGCCGTCGTGCAATTTGCGACGAAAGAAATCCCACCATTTGCGCTGTTGCTCGGCTTCGACGGCCCAGTAGGTATTCAGTTTCTGCCGTCCCGGCGGACTTTCGTTGATAGTCGACACATCCAGATCGCCGTACATGGTCATGGTCATCGTGCGCGGGATCGGCGTGGCGGTCATCACCAAATAGTGCGGGTCGCACTCGCTACTCGTTGACACACCTATCTCGCGGTTGTTGGACGACCGTGCTTGTAAATTCTTATCGATTTCTGTAACGGACGTGCCGTTGGAGATTGATGTAAGATGCCGTTCCGGAGTCATTGGTAGTTCCGGAATGCCACGGAGGGCATTCCCTACAGAATCATTAGCCGGTTTCTTGATAGTTGCGCCGGACTGTTTGAGCGTCGCTCGTTGCCGAACGCCGAACTTGTGTTGCTCGTCGATAACGACCAGCGCCAACCGATGGAATTGTACTTTGCCGGTCACGATGGCTTGCGTGCCGATCACCACGTCGACTTTTCCCGTAGCGATTTTTTCGAGGGCATCGTCGCGCTCGCGCTGCGTCAAGCCGCCGGTCAGCAACACGGTGCGCACCTGGCTCTTCGCCAACAGGTTGCCCAGCGTGCGGTAATGTTGCCGCGCAAGGACTTCAGTCGGTGCCATCAGCGCGGCTTGGTATCCGTGGGCCACGGCAACCAGCAGAGCATACACGGCAACCACGGTTTTGCCGCTGCCCACGTCGCCTTGCAGCAACCGGTTCATCGGCACCGTGCGATTGAGATCGGCGGCAACTTCTTGGATTGCCTGCTGCTGACCCAGCGTAAACTCGAATGAAAACAGTTTGCGCACACGGGCGTCGATTTTGGCCGACGACTCCAACGGCAACGCTTTGCCGCTGGACTGTTGCACATGTCGCCGCATGGCCAAGGCCAACTGCAAGACAAACAACTCTTGATAAACAAACCGGCGTCGGGCGTGCCGCAGTTCTTCCTGATTGGCTGGAAAATGAATCG
>JAYTAU010000128.1:0-5045 GCA_043737375.1 Planctomycetia bacterium | reverse complement strand
TTCGCAAACGGCTTAAAGGTAAGAGGTCCTGATCCCGGATGGTAGTGTCACACAGTCCCAGCTCTTCTAATCCGTCGATCCCAGCGATGACCTCGATGTCTTCGTACATAAGCGAATGGCAATCGAGCTTTAGCACTCGCACAGAGCTCAATGAAGCAAGTTCATGGAACAGCGCGCGATCGATCGCCGGCTTGCTGGATCCGCCGAAGTCGACCGACACCAGGTCACTTTTCGGCAGTAGACTCCAACCTGCGAATTCGTCGCGAACGATGGTCCCTTGAGCTTCCCAAATCCGACTAATCACCGCCGACATGCGTTGATTGTGACGATAATGTAACGCCAGCCAACCGCAAATTGCTGAAGCAATTCCGATAATTACGAACAGTGTGGACAGGCGATACTTGCGCATGGTTGATCGCATTTTAGCACATGCGAGCGACCGGAGCTGACTTTGAGAGAAAACGAAAGCGGCCGGGGTAAACCCGGCCGCCGGTTGGGCTATTACTTGACTAGATGGCGATCATTATAGCACCCTCACCGGCTCGTTCCTCGCCGCCTCTCCCAGAGGGAGAGGTATTTTCATCGCGATCACTGTTCGCGACTTTACAGAAACATTTGACTCCCCTCTCCCCACTCCACCCCGCCTCAGTTCCACCACCAGCCGTTTTTGCGAGCGGCAACCGCTTTGACACGGACCGGAGCCACGCTTTCGGAAGTTTTGGCCGTCAGCATCTTGGACGGGAGAATCTCAACTCCGCCCGACGCAGTGATCACCCAATTGCGGCCCTTCTTAACGGCGGTCGCCATCGAGTCGACATGCTTCGGCACATGGTACTCGTCGATCGGGCGCTGCTCGGGGTCGAGAAGGGCCACGAATTTGCAATTGACGCGATCTTGCAACTTCTCCTTGGAGATCAAGGCACCGACGACCGCCAGGTCGATGCAATTACGCAGCTCGGCGAAGACCGGTTCCTTGGCCGATAGCTCTTCGTACTTGGCAGTCATGTTGTCGGCCCAACGCTGTGCGACGGGGTTTGCCTTGCCAGTGGCGGTGCGCTCGCCGGCTTCGTTGAAGGTGTCTTCGGCGGTCAGGCATTTCACACCGATCCCGCGTAATTCCCAGGCCAGACCGCCCGGATCTTTTTGCATGGCTTCGTAATTGGGCGAGAGCCACCAGCGCGGAGTCATGCTGCCGCCTGCCGAGGCCATGTCCAGATAATTCAACATCCCCTTGACCGGCGCGGCGTCGAGCTTCATGGCCAGGCGTTTCATCCGATAATCGGCCGCCACCAGCACGCGCGCAAATCGGCTGGTGCCGGGCACACCCGTGACAGTGATGGTTTGCAGTCCCAGTGCTTTCTCATATTCGGCAAAGGTCTGCTGCGGATTGCCAATTTCTTTTTTGGTCTTCATGTATTGCTGTAGTCGTTGCAGGCCCTCGGCCGTCGGATCGATCGAGCAGGTGATACCGCCGTTGAGCGCCGCGTCCGCCCAACGCATGGCTACCAGCAGGTCGTCGAGTCGCAACACAGGCTGCCCGGTCGTCAGGCCGACGATGTTGCCCGCTTCGTCGCTCTTCCAACCTTCGGCGGGACCGGCGATGACGATGTCGGAATTGACAGGGTCGAGAAACACATACTTCACACGTTGCAGACCGGCCAGATAACGAATATCGTCGGTCAATGGTTGCTTATCTTTGGCATGTTGTTGCAACGTTTCGTCCAACTGACGCAGCGAGATCATGCGCAGTTCGGTCGCGCCGTTGACTTCGACGGGGATCTGTTGGAGGGCCTTGCGACGCAGTTCGCCCAGTTCCTTGCGGCCGACCGGGTCGATGTTGTTCAATACTCCGTCGACGTTGACCGACACGCCGCCGATTTGACGATTGAGAATCGTGTTGCCGATGTTGCCGCCGCCTCCGTTGTTGTTTCCGGCAACGGCCGACTTCGAGCCGAACAAAACCAGAACCGCCAAAAAAAGCGCGCTGAACGATACTCTGGACAAGCTGATGGATGGACAACGCAGCATGTGAAGGTTCCTTTAGACGGATCCGGTGCCAAAACAGGCTTGGGATGCCACTGTAGATTCGAACTGTTCCGTTTCAATGCGCGAACGCGCGACCTCAACGTTTGACGCCGAGCTTTTCCGCGCGGCCAAACGCAATACCGCTATAATAGTTAAACCGAATGCGGCTAGCAACAAAGGTTGCCTGCCTTCCGTATAAAGTTGCAGGCGGCGTAGGATTTTCCGGTGCCGTGGTCCCTACAATGAGTTTAATCGGGCAATGAGGGGCAGCAGGCAGTCCGAGGCATACCTACAGCAAATAGGCTAAAATCGGCGAATCGGCAAAGAATTTGGTCCGTTGATTGGTCGCCCCCGGTGGTGACGACGGAATGTCACCGATGGTATTCTCTACAGAATCACCGGATAGCTTTTCTTGTGTAAAACGTTCATCGGCGCATTTCGAGCAGCAATCTGAAGAAGGCCACGCTTGTCGATGCTCGCATATCTGGTTATTCGCGAAGGTACCAAGTGGACCGATGTATTCCGGTTGATACCCGGCCAATCGGCGACGATCGGTCGCGCGCCGACGAATCAGATTATTCTCAAAGACGACCGTTGCAGCCGCACCCATGCTGAAATTTTCTTGTCGCAAGGTGTCTGGGTGCTACGCGATTTGGATAGTCGCAACGGTACGCTGATCGGCAGCGACCTGGTACGGGGCGACAGAACGCTCGATCCTGGCGATATCGTTCGCATCGGTCAGTCGCAGTTGGCGTTTGTGCATGATCTGGCCCAAGCGTTTACCGATTCGGCGCATGGCCAACACTTGCCCACTGGTCTGGCGAACGGCGCGGTGGGCATGGCCACGCTCGACGACCCGACCAGTGTGTTCGAAGCGGCCGACAATACGATGATCACGCATCGTCGCGGGCAAACCAAATTTCTCGATCCGGTGGAAACCGAAGGCGCGATTCCTAAAGTCGGCCGCGCCGCGGCGCAACTCTGTCGTTTGGCGTTCGAGTTGGCCAAGGCCACCGACGTGCCGACGATCGCCAAGTTGGCACTCAACGGGCTGTTCGAGGGAACGCAAGTCGACGCCGGCGCGGTGTTGATCTTACCGCGTGAATTCAAAGGCGAGCCGACCGGTTCGGATCTGGAAGTGGTCGTCTCGCGCACCGACAGCGAATTTCCTTATCACCGCGTTTCGAATTTTCTGGCGTCGACCGTCATTCGCGAAGGCGAAGCGGTACTCGCCCGCAATGTCATGGGGGACAGCACGCTAGGCACTCGCGACAGCAAAGGCGAGTTTCACACCACGAGCGTGATTTGTGCGCCGCTGCGACGCAACGGAAAAATTACCGGACTGATTCATCTCTGTTCGACCAATCCGCAGCGGGTGCCCGACCCGGACGACTTGGAGTTTACTCTGGCCGTGGCCGAGACGATGGCCGTCGGTCTCGAGAATCTGGGTCGCCGGCAGGAGTTGGCCGATAACCTCAATCAAATTCGCGACGAGAATTTGCAGCTTCGCGAACGCTTGGGCGCGCAGTGCGAAATCATCGGCAGCAGCATGGCCATGGATAGCGTCAAAAGCGAAATCAGCCGCGCCGCGCCGAATCGCGCCACGGTGCTGATCCGCGGCGAGAGCGGCGTCGGTAAAGAACTGGTGGCGCGCGCGGTGCATTTCGCCAGCCCGCGTCGCAAGGGTCCCTTCGTCTGTTTGAATTGCGCGGCATTGACGGAGAGTCTGCTGGAAAGTGAGCTGTTCGGTCATGAACGCGGCGCGTTCACCGGCGCAACCGAACGGAAGGTCGGCAAGTTCGAGGCCGCCAACGGCGGCACGCTGATGCTCGACGAAATCGGCGAGATGAGCCCCACGATTCAAGCCAAGTTTCTGCGCGTATTGGAAGGGCATCCGTTTGAGCGCGTCGGCGGCAGCGAGCAGATCAAATCCGATGTGCGCGTCATTGCGGCGACCAATCGTGATTTGGAAAAAGCCGTTGCCGAGGGGCAGTTTCGCCGCGACTTGTACTTTCGCCTGCGTGTTCTGGAAATGACCGTACCCGCGCTGCGCAAGCGGCTGGATGATCTGCCCGAGCTGGCCCAATACTTTCTGTTGAAGTTCAACTCGGAAACCGGTCGCAAGCTCAGCGGGTTCACGCCCGAGGCGTTCGAGCGGATGATGCATTACCGTTGGCCGGGCAACGTTCGCGAGCTGAAGAATGTGATTGAGCGGGCGGTGGTCTTGTCGCGTGGCGAAAAGATCGAGTCGGAAGATCTAGCGCTGACCAAGCTTTCGACGGCCGGCGACACGATCGACGTGCTGCCGAATTTAAATGCCTTCGAGCCGCTGTCGTTGGATGAAGTCGAGCGGCGACATATTTTGGCGACCCTGCGGGCCACCAACGGGAACAAAAGCCAGACGGCAGGAATTTTGGGAATCGAACGCTCGACTTTGGATCGCAAAATTCGGCGCTACGAAATGGACTCGCATATGCCGCGCGTGAAGGGCGGCGGGTGAACGGATACTCCATTGTAAAGCCGGCGATGGTATCGCCGGAACGAGCGGTGGTTGCGGCGGACTTCACTCCACATCCCACCACTCGCCATCACCTTCTCCTATCGCTCCGATTATGCCGCTTATGCCGTAGGCGGCGTGTAGTGATCTACCGCTATCTGCCCCTTCCGCTTAACGCAATGCCGAATGCAAACCCATATTTGGAGAGCGACTACGCAGCAATATAACTACACGCTTGCATATCGTGTTCGCGTAGCATCCCAACTCGGAGAAACCCCTCGATGGTCACTGCGATTGCTGAACCGCCGTACTTTCCGTTGGCGATTGAACCGCAATTGGCCAAGGCCATTGTCGAAAGCGCCGGCAAGGGGCTGGTAATGTGCGGTGCCACGGCGCGCTGCGTTGGACTGAGCGAAGTGCCGCCGCGCGAAGGAGGGACCGTGACCGGCATGATCGGCGTGCATGGTCGCGTGTCGGGATTCGTCACCGTCAGCATGTCCGAAGAGTTCGCCATCGCTGCCGT
>JAYTAU010000127.1:0-1972 GCA_043737375.1 Planctomycetia bacterium | reverse complement strand
TGCGGCCTTTCCAATCAATGAGGCCGACGACGGCAACCTCCAAGAACGCGCCTGCCACGCGATCGCCGATGTCGTCTTCGAAGAGGCTCGCAAATACTTGTCCGAAGGGCTGCGTGACAATTTGCACAGTATTTTGGGCACCGAACGTCCTGCCGAAGAACTGAGCGAAGCGGCCGAGGAATGGGGTGCCGACCTGATCGTAGTCGGCGCTCGCGGGCTGGGTCCGATCGAGAGTCTGCTCTTGGGAAGCGTGTCGAGTTCCGTGGTTCGCGCCGCCAACTTGCCCGTATTGGTTGTGCGGCATCGTGGGGCGACAGCGATTTCGGAGGTCTCGGCACCCGTGCCGGTTATTTCTGCCGGCGACCCGCTCCGCGTGTTGCTGGCTTACGACCAAGCGAACGCGGCGCGACAAGCCCGACTGTTACAGACCATCGACTGGCCGACGTCGACCGTCGGTCGAGTGATGGCGGTCATCGAACCGTTGTTGCCGAGCCACTTGCCCGAATGGGTGCTGACGCGCGTACGCGATGCGGATACCGAAGCGATGACGCAAGGTTGGGTGCAAGAACACGAGCAAGAACGGCAGCAGAAAATCACCGAGCTGACAACCTATCAAGCGCAACTGCCGCCTGAGTTTCAATCCGTGCCGATCGTGGCCGAGGGGAATCCGGCCGAGCAGTTGCTAGCAGTGTTGGCTCGCGAGAAGTTCGATATCGCGATCGTCGGCAAGACGGTGAAGAGCTTTTTCAGCCGACTGTTGTTGGGCAGCACTTCGGAAAAGATTTTGGCGCACGCGCACTGTTCGGTGCTGGTCGTTCCCAAAGGGGAGTGAAGAGCAGAGATGTCGGCTCCCTGTTGTGTGTGCTTAGCGGCGCGGCCATGTGGCCCGCGTTTTCAAATGGGGAAGGCGGAATGGGGAATGAAAGCATGAACGTGTCAAATTCAAAAGCGTGAAAGCGGAAAGCGGAAAGCGGAAAGCGGAAAGCGTGAGATGAGACGCTGTGGTCGATTCGTCAAACCACTGACAACGGACCACGGACTACTGACCACGGACATTTTTACGGTTCACGCTGTCACGTGGTTGCTCAAAACTTTTTTGACGCCGTCAGACTTTTTTCTTGCTCGTTGCTCACCGCGCGGTAGAATGCCGGTGGACGTGACCGAAACGCCGCGAGCGGGCTACGGCCCGAACCACTCCAGTGCCGGGTTGCAGATTCTCCCTTTATCGAGGAGAAACTTTTTAGCAATACGGAACAACCCTTTCGGCCACGTCCTTTTTTTGAATCTAGTCCACGCCTCGGTTGCTTAACGCCGGGGCGTTTTTGTTGCGCCGCGGCTACAACATCGCTGGAAATCAGGCCGGCATCTGTGCTACCGTAGGGATGTACCGCGACCGCAGTGCGATGGTTCTCAAAATGCGAAAGCCACGTTTCATCAGCCCGTTGCACGAACGCGACTTTTTGCACTCCAATCCGTACTTATGCGCAATAATTCCTTCGATTGTACGAAAGCGCCACGCTCGCAAGTCGTTGGCCAGCCGCAACTAGCGAAATATGTACCCGCTCAAACAATCTGAATTACTGCGCATTAACCGTGATTTTGCGCAATGCGCGGAATAAGTGTCGAACCGTTGGACGGGTACTTATGTTTTGTGCCGCAACCGTAATGATTGCAACTAGATAACACAGCCCGGCGCAGCCGCAACCAAAGTAATTGAAGCTGGAAACAAATTGGGACACAACTGCTTTCAGCCCCAAGGGGGCGATTTAGCCACAGCCCGGGCCATCGGCCCGGGTGACTCATGAAATGTTGGTGTAGCCCTGAAAGGGCGATTCAAGACGTTGATTTTCAGAACCGGGCCGATCAAATATCGCGGTTTGAATCGCCCTTTCAGGGCTGAATGAACTGTTGGGCCATTGACCCAGGGCGTTGCCCTAGGCTGGGGCTGAATCGCACCTTCGGTGCTGAAGAG
>JAYTAU010000126.1:0-12304 GCA_043737375.1 Planctomycetia bacterium | reverse complement strand
GCGGTGCCATTCAAAGCATGTTGGCTCTGGGCGTCAATCCGCACTTTTTTGGCAGCAGTTTGCGCGGAGTGGTCGCGCAGCGACTGGTGCGAACGCTATGCGATACTTGCCGCGTTTCTTTCGACCTCAGCGAATCACCGCTGACGTTCGAAGAAGTCAAGCCCTGGCTCTCCACGGATGAGGGCAAGCAGTTATTCACCGCAACGGGTTGCGACAATTGCCGGAAGACCGGCTATACCGATCGAACCGGTATTTTCGAAATTCTGCAAGTTACTCCGCCGCTACGAAAACTGATTGTCGAAAACGCCGACACGCGCGAAATCGAAGCCCGCGCAATCAGCGACGGCATGTTGGAATTCCGCCGCGGCGGTCTGATGATGCTGGCCAAAGGCCGCACGAACACCGAAGAGGTCATTCGCGTAGTCCCGGCAGAATATCTGGGACTGCACGCGTAAGAAACGCTAACTTCTGTAGGGAACAACCTCTTTGGTGTTCCGACCTAATTTCTGTTGAGGGCGCCTTCAGTGGCGTTCAGGGCAAATTAATACCAGCAACTTTCGTCTGGAGAATTCGCAGTCCATCGAGTTATTATGCATAACTCCGATTTCCTGTCTCCAATTCCGGTATTGCGCAATATCCCGGGCCGAACAATCCGCTGCTGTACGACCAGAGTGCTACTTCATAGTGCTACTTACTTCTTAGCGGCTGGCTTCGCCGCAGGTTTTGCGGCCGGCTTCGCAGCGGCACCACCCTTGGCCGGGGCTGCACCCTTGGCGGCTGGTGCGGCATCACCTTCTTCTTCCTTCTTCTTCTTTTTCTTCTTCATCGAGAGCTTGTAAACGCGCACTTTGGGCAATCCCAAGGGGCTTTGCCCCTCCTGCCAGCGGTCTCCCTCTTGCAGGCGGGTAATGCGCTCGGCACGGCTCAACACGCTTCGGGCACGCGCCATACCGGCCCGCACGCGCAAACTCTTGTCCATCGTCATCGTCGAAACTCCACTCGTATTTCGCAATAAATCTAGTAGTTGGATCGGGCAATCGCCCACTTCGCTCAATCGGTTGGGTTCGCGAAGTGTGCGACCGCGATCGTGCGTGTGAAGCCCATCAATATAAAGCACCGATCAACAGCCAACAAGGCAGGCTGGTTTTTTTCTTCAAGATTGACCTTAGGCGAATTAGTCGGGCCGGCAAACGATCTCCCGTGAGACCATGCTGTCTCATGCAGGACGGCAGATTTCAGCCGGTTCGAAGACAAGGTGGATGGTGGGACGAAAGGTGGACTTCCGGCTGAAAACGTGCCAAAATGCACCCAACTCATTCGCCTCCACTCCACTTTCCATTGCTGATTTGGTTCATGATCCGCAAAAGTAAATGGATCGAAATCCACTCGCCTGACGAACGCGTCGCCGCGGTGGCGCGTCATACATTGGGCAGCCGTCTGCGCCTGGTTTGGCATTTTCTGCCGCTCGCGGCGATCAGCGGCAACGATGATCCTGAACCGGTTCACCAAACTCGCGTCGCTACGCGCCGGGCAATGACCACGATCGAAGTGTTTGAGCATCTGCTTCCTCGGCGTCGAGTCGATTGGTTTCGCAAGCAACTCAAACGCGTTCGCAAAGCGTGTAACGATGCTCGCGATTTGGACGTACTGATCGCTCGATTGACCGAGCATGACAATACAGCTGCGCACGACAATGATTCCGAACACAGCGATTCCGAACAGAGCAATGGCTCGCCTAAGGTAGTCGGCACGCAATCGGCCGCCCTCCAAGAACTGCTTGACCAACTTGCCGACCAACGTCGCGAAGCCCAACAGCCAGTGGCCGACGCCTACGAGCATTTGGTCGACCGGCACTACAAGCGACGGCTAAAAGGGCTAATCGATAAATTGGGCAAATTGAATAGTCGCATTAGCCGCGCGCCGTTTGGCGAGCTTGCCATCAGGCGCATGCAGGAATCGGCGGACGATTTTTTTGCCGCCGCTCAGGAAGATTTACACGATGTCGAGGCCTTGCATCGGTTTCGCGTTCAAGGCAAGCACCTGCGATACGCGATGGAAGTTTTCGCCGGTGCATTTCGGCCCCAATTTCGCAATGAGCTGTACCCCATTATCGAAGACATTCAAGAGCAGCTCGGGCAGATCAACGATCATGCCGGCGCACAAAAACGATATCAGCAATGGCTTTGCGACACTGAAACTCAAGATCGTCGCAATCTGTTGGCCACACTGATCGGCGACGAAACGGCCGCGATAACGCAATTACACCAGGATTTTTTGACCTGGTGGACGACTGACCGCGCGGACGATCTCAAGCGACGCTTCGCCGACGAGTTCGCCGCCGTCAAGAGCTAGCAGCCCCAACAATTTCGGCCCGATGAGTACTGGCTGCGCCATTGGCACATTGGCTATTTGTCCCTTCGCGAACGGCATTACGCAAAAATCTCGCCCTCTTCACCCTCCGCGCTCCACCCTGCAATGTTCAAAGCTCTACTTACCGATTATGCCTGGCCCGATTTGGAAATCGAACGCGCGATACTTTCCGCCGGCGGGGTCGAACTGATCGTTGCCGACCCGACCGATGCCGAATCGCTCGCTAAACAAGCCGCCGACGTTGACGCTATCCTCACCAATTGGGTCAAGGTGCCCGCCTCGGTCATTGCCGCGGCGCCGCGCTGCCGAATCGTTGCCCGCTTGGGGATCGGATTGGACAACATTGATGTGGCGGCAGCAACAGAACGGCGAATTCCGGTGACCAACGTGCCCGATTATTGCTTGATCGAAGTTGCCGAACATGCGTTGGCGTTGATGTTTGGTTTAGCGCGCAAAGTCGCTTACTATCATCATCAAACCAAGCAAGGGCGATACGCGTTGCAAGAGGGACCGACCTTGCGTCGCATGGAGGGGCAAACGCTCGGAATTGTCGGACTAGGCAATATCGGTCGATTGCTGGCGAAAAAAGCGATGGCCGTCGGACTCCACGTCATCGCCAGTAGCCGCAGTCGCAAAGATCCGCTGCCAGGCGTCGAATGGGTCGAATTCGACGACCTGTTGGCATCGAGCGACTATATTTCGTTACACCTACCGATGACGGCCCAAACACGCCATCTGATGGGACCGGCACAATTTGCAAGACTGAAACCATCGGCCTATCTCATCAATACGGCACGCGGCGGATTGATCGATACCCTGGCGCTGTCTAAGGCCTTCGACTCCGGGCAGTTGGCGGGCGCGGCACTCGACGTACAAGACCCCGAACCGCCCGATCTGTCTCAGCAGCCCTACAACGATCCACGCGTGATCGTCACACCCCATGCCGCGTTCGTCTCGCAAGAGTCACTCGTTAATCTACGCACGCGTGTCGCCCAGCAAGTGGTCGACAGGCTTTCGGGCCGCCTGCCCGAGAACGTGGTCAACCCCGAGGTGCTGGGTTGATCGCAACACGCTCGCAATTCAGCCACAGGCAATGCCAAGGGCTGAGAGAGGGCTTGCGGTTTCGTTACAATCGTCCCCAATCGCCCCTGCGATATGATCGCACTAATCGCTATCTACGGGCGCTTGTGGAAATCAGTTTTGACGCCATTAAACGCATGGCCTATACGACTATAGGTAATTTTGTCGGCACCGGCATGTGCCGGTCTCCACAGATCGACCAAAACTGCGCGCCGTGCTCTCGATCGAGCCGCCGCGCCGCGACCCTTTTGCGCACCCTCTGCAAGAAGCAACCATGGACGAGCGGGTCAGTCAGGCAAGTGCGGAGCAGCCCAGCAGCGACAACGGTCGCCTGTGGCAAGAGCAGCGGCGCAAAGCCGCCGGCTATCTCGCTGCGCAGCGCGAACGCCTCGACGAGGTCGAAGCTCAGCTATCCTCTCAGATCGATACGATCGGCAGCATTCTCGAAGCGGGCCTGAACGATAATGCTTCGCTCGGCGAAGTCGAAAGGCTTCGCGCCGAGTTGGAACGTCGGCAGTCCGAACTCGACGTCGCTCAAGAACATGCGGCCCTCGAACTGCAAACCTGGTCCGATCAACTCCGCCATAAACAAGACGAAATCGAGCGTCAAGAAGCCGAGTTGGAAGGGCTGGCCGTCAAGCTCAAGCAATCGCAACGCAGTCTAACTATCGGACAAGAAGAACACGAGGCCGAAGTCGAACAGCTCGCGCGGCGCAAGCTTCGCTTCGAGGAACAGCAGCGTCGGCTAGACACCGAGCATGAAGGAATCGAAAACGAACGCGAAGAAACTCGCGTTCAGCGCCGGCGCATTGCTCAGCAACTCAAACAAGAAAAGAACACGCAGTTTCAAGAGTTGGATCTGCGAAAAGCCGAGTTGGAAACTTTGCGGGTCACGCTCAAACAAGAAGCCGAGCGCAACGCCCAGCTACTCAGTCAAGAACTCGATGCGCAATCGGCCCAGTTGGAACAGCAGCGCCAGCAATTGCGTCGCGAACGTGCTCAGTTCGACACGCAACTGGCCGAATTCGAAGAATCGCGACGGCAATTCGATGCGGCTCGGTTGCACCTCGATCAGTTGCAGGCCGAGCACCATGGGTCTACCGAGGCCCGCTCGACCGAGGCTGAGCAATCGCTGATCCAACTACAGACCGAGTACGAACGGCTGCAACAGCATTGCCATCGACAGCAAGAACAGATTCGCGAGTTTTCCGAACGACAAGTCACGCAGACCGGCGAACTTGAGGTTGTCCGCTCGCAAGCTGCGCATTTGCAGATTGAACTTGAACAATCGCAGGAATTGGCCCAAGCCGTCGAGCACGAGCTGACCAGTCTGCGCGTGGCTTACGAGCAACTTCGCGAGGAGCTGGCCGCCAGAGCAGCGGCACCGCCGACCGTCGTCGTCGACGAGACTCAAGTTCAACGTCTGACCGGCGAGCGCGATGCGCTGTCCCTGCGGCTCAATGAGCTCGAAGGCGAATTATCCGCAGCGAATGCCCGGCACGCCGAACTACAAAAAACCCTGCAATCGCAGCTCGAGACGACCGCGGCCGATCTGCATCGCGCTGCGGCCGATCGACTCAGCGCGGCAGCGAGTGCCGATGCAATCGCCGCGCTAGTTGACGAACGCGACGGCGTGATCGGCAAGCTATTGCAGATCGAAAATGAATTATCCGACGCGCAACGACGCATCGTTCAGCTCGAAGCGCTGGCAGCCGATCGCGATGCGTTGGCCCAGCAGCTCGCTCAAAGCGAAGCGGTGATCGGGCAAGTCGGCCGCCAGCAAGCGGCGCTATTGGCATTGGCTGCCGAACGCGACCAACTACAGACCCAACTTAAACAAGCTGCAGCCGAGCAGACAGAATCTCGCTCGGGCCAGGTGCAAGCCGTTGACTTGGCACGCCAACTCGATGAGCTATCGGCCAAGTTGGCCGGTGCCGAAGTTGCCCTGCAAACTTCGGAAAAGGTTCACACCGCGAGACAATCGGCGATCGAAGCCGAGCGAAATTCGCTGCACAACCGCTTGCAAACGGCTGAAGCGGATTTGAGCGCCGCGACTTTGCGCGACGCGGAACGTGCGGAATTGGTGAAAGAACGAGATCGACTAGCGACCGAATTGGCGAGCGCCACGGCCCAGTTTGCCGGTTCACATGCTCAATCGCAGTCGCAAGAGGTCACGGAGCTGCGAGCTCAGCGCGATGCTCTGAAGATCGACCTGGAGCGTGCCAGCGCCGAACTGCTGCTGGCCCGATCGGCCGCCGACCGACTCGCGGCCATCGAGAACGAACGCTATGCCTTGGCCGCCAAGCTGGCTGAAATGGAGCGGCAAGTTCAAACGGGCGCGCACGATAGCGTTGTCGGAGAGCGTGACGTACTGATCGCGCGCGTGGAAGCCGCCGAACAGCGTCTGGCCGAAGCGCTCGCCCAGAAAGTCGCCGCCGAGGTCGGTCCGACGGAAACACGCAAGGCCGAGGATTTACAGCGTCGTTTCGAACTGGCCGTCGACGATGTTCGCAGTTTGAAGAAACGTAACGCCGAATTGGAGGATCAAATTTCAGCGTTGAGGGCCAATCGTCCCGCTCCTGTCGAGAAAGCGAGCGGAGCTCACGATTGGGAGTCGATGAAGCGGAAGATGATTGCCGAGCTTGAAGCCGAGGGAGACGTTCCCGATCCCAAGCGAAAAGAAGAGCGGCTGACGATCGAGAACACGATTCGCATCACCGACGATATCGTGGGACAAAAGGATCATGAGATCGCCGACCTGCGAAAACTGCTCGAAGAGCAAAGCAATAACCTGGGCTCGGTAGCGGTAGGCGCGGCGGCCATCAGTGCAGCACTCGATCAGGACGAGTTGATTCAGCAAGAACGCGAGCGATTGAAGGCCGCGCAGGCCGAATGGCGCGACAAATTGCGGCAGGCCGAAATCGATGTCTCGCTGGAACGCGCCCGGATCGCACGCGAGCGATCGGAATTGGAGGAAAAGTTATCGCTAATCGAGTCGGAGCGAGCGCAGTTTCAAAACAAGGGACCGGGCGGGACCACTGGCAATGCGGGCGATGGTCAGAAAGCGCAACGCGGCCGCTGGTTGGAGCGGTTGGGATTGAAGGAAACCGACCGCGAGAAGAAGTAGGAATTAACCACGAAACACACGAACGACAAGAAAAAAGGAAAGTAGAAAACTTCCCTTAACGATTGTATCTCAAGTATCTCTTGCGTAAGTTTCGTGGAAATTGAATGCTATTTTCCGCTGGAAAGCTGCGCGGCAGCTTGTTCGGCGTCGGCCACGCCTTGCTGATCGCGCCGGCGAAGATCATCTAAAGCCGTGGCTGCCGTTGGTAGCGGGCAGGCCAGCAGATAGCCGACGATTGCCCGGCGCGTTGCGCCGTCATGGTCAGGCGAGTACGACTTTACCACGCGATCTACGACGGACCAATGTTGCCAGCGCGCCAAGTCGGTGATGACGGCCGCTGCGAACTCGGGTCGATCGATCAAGCTTGCGATCAACTCGCATTGTTGCGCGCGAAGTTCCGCCGGCCCCTGGTCGTGATAAAACCGCAGGGCTTGCAGGGCATGACGAATGTCGCCATGCGCTGCTTTGGGGTTAGCAAAGAATCGCTGCTCAAGACATTCCAAGCCCGGCTTTCCAGTCAACAGCAGGTATCCCGCCAACGCACCGTCGTAGCCGGCGCGAAAATCGGTTTGCACTTGTTTCACGCGATCCAACAGCAGCGCGCGATTCAACGTTCGGTCGCGTTCCAGCTTCGCCATGCCGAGCGCGAACAGATAAAAACCCTGACGATGCTCGGGCATGTTCGGATCGACGGCCCACTCGCGTAGCTTGGCCATGTCGAGTTTATCGGCGACACGCAGCACGTCTTCGTAGCCGGCATGACCGAATTCGAAGTAGGCATCTTCGGCAATTTGCGGATCGGCATGTTCCAAAAACTTGGCAAAGTACTTCAAACGCTCGAGTGTCGGCACGCGTAAGCCTGGGGCGGACATGAAGTACGCGGCGCTGGTTTCATTGACCGGCTGAACCGTCCAAGCCCAATCGGGCGGCGAATCTTCGCGATCGTGTTGACCGAACAGCAGGGCCAGCGTGCCGGCTTTGAGCGGAGTCGTTGAGGGGAGTTGCAGGGGCTTCCCGGGCGCGAGCAGCTTCTCGCCCGCGATGATTGAGTGAATGTCGAACCGCTGCGACTTCGCGCCGCGACCTGTTGCCTTAATGCGTGCTTTCGCCTCGATGAGCGCGCCCGCCTCGGCTAATATGACCGCCGCAGCCTCTTCTCGCTGTTGTACCAGCGTGGGACGAATGGCTGTGCAAAAGGGGCAGGCCGCAGCACTGTTGATTGCAAGCGTGGAGAATGTTGCTAGAACCGCGATCGAGGCCCGCAGCATTGCGACATAATTGGAACCCCGTTTATCCATTACCGATCTCGGTTCATGGGCCACACCGCTAGGCAGTTTATTTCACGCCGGCAGCTTCAATCGTAAAAATAGACATATGGCTGTTTTCTTTGGGCCTGCCCGGCGGCGAAGGGCGACCGAAGAATGGGTTCTTGACCAGATGAATGCGAAAAGTGCCTTCGACGGCGATCGGAGGATAAGAGTAACTCGCCGTTTCCCCTTCCGCCATCGCGATCGAAATCGAATCGAACAGCGCCGCGCCCGGACCGAAGCAGCACTCCAGGTTATCGCGCACCAAGATGAATCGCTTCAAACCCGATTGCATGGAGGTGGGCAGCATGAAACCCTTGATACGAACGCGTCGCCCGTCGAGTTTTTCGATCGCCGGACTGAGCATATCGCGTTCGAATTTTTCGCCCTTTTCGATTTCGAACTTGAGAGTGTCGAAGGTGATGTTGCGAAGTCGAGTTTTGTCGGCAGGCGATTCGCTCGAAATCGTCGGCGAGGCGGCTTGCTGGTTGGACTCGACCCGATCGGAAGCGATTGGCTGCGCCGGCGGCTGCGATGTCGGCACGACTGTTTTGGCAACGACAGGTTCGGACACGATTTCGTTATCGGATCGATTTGCGGCGATCGAGTGCGTGTCTCGACCGCACCCGCTCGCCAAGCCCAAACCGGCAACAGCCGTCAGTACCAGCATCAGACTCACGGGTTGATCGAACAAGAATTTCATCGCAGCTCGGCGTCATCGATCTGATACACAACTTGGCCGCTGACATCAATCGCCTCGGCCGGCTTGACATGAAACAATCCGGCGATTTTTTGCAGTCGATCGGAGTAGGTCAGCCGCACGCCGGGTTTCAGCTTAATCAAAACCCGGTCGGTCAGTTTAGGATTTCCGCCGAAGCAACAGTCCCCTTTATCGCGCACCAAAATAAACGTGGAGATGCCTTCTTTACGAAGCCCGGCCAGCGCGTAACCTTTGAGCAGCACTCGCTGGGCGTCGAATTTATCCGCCGCGGGCGCAGACTTTAGCCAAGGCATACGCGGGTCCGGCTGCAAGTCGTCGTAGCTCAATCGTACTTCGCCCTCGTGGAGTTCATTGGCATACACATAGCTCAGCCAAGCGCTACCGCTGACCAAACAAATAATCGACAGCAGCAAGGCAGTAATGGCCAGCCCGCGACCGGTCAATTCGGCCGCATGGCGGCGCGTCTGTATTAATGCACGAATACTCAGTGCCAAGCCGGCTGCCGGCACAGCGAGCAACCACCAATCGAGAAATGCCGTAACCGATAGCAGGCCCAAGATCAACGCTCCGACTGCGGCGGGCGAAAGCGCGCGATAGGTATAGTCCTCCGATTCATCGCGGCTGTTGTCGCGACTGCGATCCGACGGCGAGTCGGAGTCGGCGGCAGTAGCGACAATCGGTTGATCGTCGACAGCCGGTTCGTCAGGCAGTGATGTCGATGTGAGGCTCATGGGTCAATGTAAGGCAGATAGTTAATTAATAAGATTGGCAGTCCAACACTTTCAGCGTTCCGGAATGCCACAGAGGGCATTCCCTACAGAGTATTTATGTTCCTGAATGCCGCGGAGGGCATTCCCTACAGCGTGACCCGATGACTTGGTGTGCTTAACTACTTCTGGTCAGCATCAACACACTGCCGGCGACGACCAATCCAACGATGAACGGCAGGCCGATCATCATCATCACGTCAAGCGGTTTATCTTCCGAGGGCATCGCATTCGCAGCGTCGCCAGGAGTCGTTACGGGGATGGGAGTACTTTTCTTGATACCTGTTGACGTGTCAACCGATAAACTTGGCGCGGGCATGGCTTCGATTCGCGGGCGTATTGCTTTGGCATCGGTCGAATCACTCGACACCACATCTGTCAGCGGCACGGGCGGGTTCAGCAGCGCACTGTTCGCGGGCGATGGGTTTGCCTCGCCCGCTTTTTTCGTTTCGGCCGCAGGTCGCTTGGCAGCAGGATTCGGCTCCTCGCCTACAGGCGAAGTCTTGGGTGCCTCGATCGAAAAGAAACCTCGCGCACGCTTCACTTCGTCTGGGTCCAGCTTTTCGAATTCAGCCAAATATTCTTTGGCACGAGGTAGCGGGCAGGCTTCCATATACTTGACCGCAGGTTGGCGAACCCAAATCGATTCGTTGTCGGCTTTGACGAACAGCTCGTGAATGCGATCGACCACGGACCAATCTTGCCAGCGCGCCAAGTCGGGGATGATTTGGTCGGCGTACTTCGGTTGCTTGAGCATCAACCGAAACACATTCGCGACTTTTTCTTTGGGCACGATTCCTTCTTCGGCGACGAACCGCAGCGCCATCAGCGATTGGTACTGGTCGGTGAACTCGACGTTGCGATTGCTGATGTACTCGTCGGCGATCAGGGTTAGTCCGTCGGGCCCCTTGAGCGTCAGGTAGCAAGCGATCAACGCGTCGAGGCCCGCCTTCATGTCGCGGCTTTCATCTTTTTTTGTAACGTCGGTCGTCGCGGCATCGTCGTTTTTCAGCATCTTTTCAAGGATTGGTACGTCGGCAGCGGTTCCACAAATACCCAGCAGCGTAAAGTACAGTCGCCGATGGCTGGCGTCGGATGCCTCTTTGCCGGTTTTGGTCAAACGCGAGATCAGCATGTCATGCTTGATCCGGCTTTTCATTTTTTTGAGATCAGCATATGGCGTGGTGGCAAATTCGTCGTACGAATCGCGCGCGATCAGCGGGTCGGCGTCCTCCAGATGTTGCTGAAAAAACATCATCCGCTCGGGATCGCGGGCTTCGGGCAGTTTCATGACATGTGCCAGATATGTTCGAGCCCGATCGCTGACTTCGATCGGAGTTCCCCATTCGAGAGCTCCGGTACCGAGGCCCATGACTAAAAAATTGGTGCCGATTTTCGCATCGCCGAAGTAGACCGCTTTGAACTTCCCGGTCGGCACGGCTAGCTTGCCTCCTTTGAGCGTTTCGACTACTTCGAACGACGCTTTAGGAACAACCAGATCACCGTCGGCACGCTCGATCGCCCGTTCGCCACGCTCCGGACGCGAGACCAACTTGGCGACGACTGCCACATCGTTCTGTTTGATTTCTTCGGTAAACGTGACTTGTTGCGCAGTGCAGAAAGGGCAGGCACGGGCAGTGTCGGCAGCGAATAACAAAGCGCCGAAAACAAATGCCGGGAATATACGAATAAAACGCATGACGAAGTCTCAAAGGTTAATAGCGACAACTGGCTTTCGATTTCATAGGCCGCGAATGGATACGAATGGACGCGGATAAGGAAGTACGTTAGCAGTAACTATTTCTAGTATTTTGAAGCACCAATATTACGTCCCCGTGGTGTGCGTCCGACGCGCTATAAATCATCAAGCCCAATCACAATCGCTGACCACCAGTTGTTCGATTCGCGTTCATTCGTATCCATTCGCGGCCGACTATGGGTTTGCCGTCAGCGATTTCGCCACGTCGGTTCGGTATGCCGACCAAGCGGGTAAAAAACCGACTAGCGACGCTAATCCTATTATACCCGGAATCAACCAGAGTTCACCGGGTGCGAATTGTAGCGGGCTGATCGATACGCCGGCCTGTCGCGAAATGTAAGGGGCAACTAATGTCAACATGCCATGCCCCAGCAGCCAGCCGACCATGCCGCCGACAATCGCCAGCAGTATCGATTCCAGCAGCAAGATCATCATCACGGTACCGCGGCCCGCTCCCAGAGCACGCATGACGGCGATTTCGTGCCGGCGTTCGGCCATCGAATTGTAGATGCTGACCAAAATGCTAATAGCCGACACGATGACGACTAAAACCGTCAGCACCAATAGCACCAAACGCAGCGGTGTGAGAAACCGCTCCATGAACTGGGAGATGACTTGAATTGGTTGCGCGGCTTGCGCGATCACATCTTTGTTGATCGGCGCGATGATCTGTTGCGCGCCCGTCTCGGGGGGCAACTCGGGCGAGCCACTGGTCGTTCGCACCAAGATGGCGGTCACTTCACGTAAGTGTTCCGCCAACGGCTCTTGATGATGAGTGTGGCCGTGATCGTGTCCATGATGGTGGCCATGTGAATGCGCGTGGCCGTGGGCATGATCGTGAGCGCCGTGAGAGTGGCCATGTGCACCGTGCGCATCGGGTTTGTCTTTGGCGGCCGTTTGCGCATTTTGATCGGCCTCGGCGAGGCCTCCTACAGAATCGCGTTTTTGGACTGCCGCTAGCGCGGCGGCGTCTTCCAAGGCGTGCCCTCGTAGCAAAAAGAAGCCCTCGATATTCACAAACAGCGCGCGGTCATACGGCGTGCCGGTTCGTGCCAACACTCCGGTGATGCGAAATTTCTCGTCGTGCGTATGTCCATCCGGCGCGGCGTGCGTGGGGGTGAAAACATCGTTTACGCTCAGGCCGGTCGCTTCGTACACTCCGTACCCAATCAC
>JAYTAU010000125.1:0-1979 GCA_043737375.1 Planctomycetia bacterium | reverse complement strand
CCAGATCGTAAGCCGCATCGGGGCAGATGGGATAGCAGATTCGCAAGATGCCATACCCGCCCAATTTCAGCAGCACGCCGGCCAGGATCATCGAGATAGGCGTCGGCGCCTCGACGTGCGCGTCGGGCAGCCAAGTGTGCAGCGGCACCGACGGCACTTTAATGATGAAGCCGACAAAGAGCAGCAGGAAAGCCCACCACTGCAGCGACTTGCCGAACAGTAATTCGTTGTCGAACAGCTTGGTGTGCTGGCCCATTTGCTGCAGGGCCAGAATATTGAAAGTGTGTTTGGGACCGCGATGGCTGCGGATCGCGGCGATTTGCCCCTGCTGGGCCGCCTGATCGACGTCCGCGCTAATCGCATCGACGGCATGGCCGGCAATCAGTTGCCCATCGCTGAGCGACTTCAAGTCGCTGCTGAAATACAGCATCAGCACGGCGATCAACATGAACACGCCGCCGAGCAGCGTATACAGAAAAAATTTGATGGCCGCGTACTCGCGCCGCGGACCGCCCCAAACGCCGATAAGAAAATACATCGGCAGCAGCATGACTTCCCAGAAAACGTAAAACAGGAAAAAGTCGAGCGAGAGAAATACGCCCAGCACCCCGGTTTCGAGAATCAAAAACAGAATGCAGTACGCTTTGACGTGTTTCGTGATCGGCCAACTGGCCGCCATCGAAATCATGGAAATGAACGCGGTCAGGACGACCAGCGGAAAGCTGATGCCGTCGACGCCCATGTAGTAGTTGATGTCGAAATTGGCAATCCAAGGCAGCGAGAACACTTTTTGCATTTCGGCGACCGAGCGGTCGAACTGCCAATCCTGATTGGCGATCGGCACGAACATTAGCATGGTCAGCACGAACACCGCGACGGTCACGCCGAAGGTGAATCGCTTCATCCACTCGGTCTGCTCGCGCGGAAAGAGCACCGCCAAGGCGAGCGCGCCGGCCATCGGCAGAAAGACGATCAGACTCAGCAGTACCGCGTAGGTCGATTCCATAATGCTTTAGTTCGCGATGACTTGGGCCGCGGTTAGCCGGCGACCGATTGATTCCAAAATAGATTGAGCAGCACGAATAGCACGACCGTGCCGACCACGATGAACATGACATACTGCCTTAGCCGCCCGGTTTGCACCGCTTTGAGGGCAATGCCTAGATCGTAGGTACGCCGCGCCAGGCCGTTGGCCAAGCCGTCGACCAAGTAGCGGTCGAGCATGTCGTTGAAGCGCGAGAGCATGCGAGCCCCGGTGGCCAATGAGTCGATAAAGCCGTCGAGGATTTTCTTGTCGAACTCGGCGATCCGCCGTGACAGAAAAAAAGTGGGAGCGACGAACAGAGCGTTGTACAACTCGTCGAAAAACCACTTGCCGCGCAAAAATCGATAGATGCCGCGAAATTGGTTGCGTACTTCGTCAGGGTCGAGCAGCCGGGCGCCGTAAAAAACCACGGCCATCAAAAAACCGGCCAAGGCAGTGCCGCTGGCTACCCAGGTCGCCGCGTTGTGGAAACGTGGCTCGTGCGAGGCATGCTCGCTGCCATAGGTCAGGTTTTCCAGAATCAAACCGCTTTGCGAAATCAGCGTGCCCGCCGGCCGCGATTGCTCCAGCAAATCGGTCAGGCCCAAAATCGGCCAGCCAACGGCGATTGCCATCACCGCCAGCACGACCAGAGGGTAGTACATCACCTTGGGCGATTCGTGGGCATGATCGTAAATGTGATGGTCGCGCGGCTTGCCGGCGAACGTCATGAACCATAGCCGGAACATATAAAAAGCGGTAATTGCGGCGCCGGCGGCCGCTACGAAGAACGGCCAGCCGAACGACGGCGGATTACCGGCCTTGAAGGACAACGCTTGCGCGATGATCGCGTCCTTCGAGTAATAACCGCTCAGCCCAATGACAAAAGGAATGCCGGCGCCTGCGATGGCCATGCAGCCTACAAGCATGGTGTAGGCCGTCCACGGCATCTTGC
>JAYTAU010000124.1:0-1980 GCA_043737375.1 Planctomycetia bacterium | reverse complement strand
ATTGCAATGGGTGGGCTCGGCAAAAGTGTGAGTGCGGGCCCAATCTGTAAATGCGGCCGAATCTATATGCTATGCTGTCGTAAAACACTGATCGGGCTTTCACAGAACGCCCGGCGACAGCCAGCACACTGTCGCGCAATCGCTCGCTTTAGGGATCGTCGCGTATGTCGCAGCCGTTGTCCGTCAAACCAGGCACCAGAATTCGGCTCGAAGAATTCGACCCTCGATACTCCGAAAATCTCGATCGCGCCGCGGCGGAACCATTAACCGCGAAGTATGTCACCGCGCTCGATGATCTGACCCATCGGCTCTATGCCGAAAGCAAGCGATCGGTGCTGTTGATTTTGCAAGGGATGGATACTTCGGGCAAAGACGGCACAATTCGCAGTGCGTTGCACGCGGTGAATCCGGCCTGTTGTCACATCGTGTCGTTCAAAGCCCCATCGATCGAAGAGCGGCAACATGACTTCCTATGGCGAATTCACAAAGCAGTTCCGCGGCATGGCGAGTTGGGGGTTTTCAATCGTTCGCAGTACGAGGATGTAGGCATAGTGCGCGTTCGCAAGCTCGTGCCTAAACAAGTTTGGAGTACGCGTTACGGCGCCATCAACGCGTTCGAAGAGTCGCTAGTCAACAACGGCACGACGGTAGTCAAAGTTTACTTGCACATCAGCCGCGACGAGCAAAAAGAGCGACTGATGGCCCGCTTGCAAGACCCAACCAAACGTTGGAAATTCAACCGGCAAGACCTGGAAGAACGCAAATTGTGGCCCGATTATCTTGAAGCGTATAGCGACGCCCTGACCAAGTGCAACACCGCGCACGCCCCTTGGCACATTGTGCCCGCCGATCGCAAGTGGTATCGCAATCTGGTGGTCAGCCGACTGCTGTTCGAAACGCTCGAAAATATGGACCCGCAATATCCGCCTGCCGAACCGGGCTTGGAAAATCTGTTGGTCGAGTGAATTCTCTGCGCTGGGGTGTAAGCTGCGATCCAATCTAATCCCGGATGCTTTACCCCGACACACACGCCCATGTAACTACAAAACGTGTTCGCACCACTTCTTCCGTGTGCTAACGCTGTAGCGAATCGGTGGCTTGTGACGATTCGATGCTGACGGGAGTGAATTCGGTCGACGGGTACGCGGGGTAGCTTTGCTGCTGCGGCGGGGTTAAGTGCGGCGAAGTTCCGACCGGCGGCGCTGTAATAAAAGGCGCTGTACTCAAAGACGCGATACTCCGGGGCGCAATCAGCGTTCCATCTGGCGCGAACTGCCGCGCCGGCGGATCGTTCGACGGGACATAATTTGCCGGAACGTTGATGAAGTGTTCGTTCGAATGTGCTTGCATCGGACCAATGGCTGCGGTGCGCGGCTGACCGTTATCCTGCGATCGCGGCGAGTTGCGCAGCTCGTTGAGATGTTGCAACAATATCCGCCGCACCTCCAGTACGGCGAGCGGATGGCGATGCACGTTCGAGTGATCGGCCGGCACGGTGATCTCGGACTCGACATCCTCCAAGTGTGCGCTCGTATAGGCAACCACGCCGTCGCCATCGTTGCCAAACCGGCCAAATACTCCCTCGCGCGGCACTCGGCCGACGACATTGTGGAAATGGGTTGCGGGCGACTTTTTAGCCGATAACATGATCGGTAATAGCGGCGAGTCGGGGGCCAGCGAATCGATGCTGGTCGAAATCTCGAACACCTTGGTGTCTTTGCGAAACAGTTCGGGATTGTCTTGGCGGAGCTTTTGCTTGCCTTGCACAAATACGGTCGGCAACGTGATCAGCTTATTTCCTAAGTAACGTGCCGTGCTGTTGGCAAACGAGCTGCCGCGGTGCGGAGTGCCGATGGTGACGACGCGCTTGACCGAAGTATTCGGCTCGAAGAAAAACAATTTCTGCAAATCGTTGCGAGAAGTCGCGTCGGCGTTGATCTGTTCGAACGGCTTCTCGCTGACCAGGTGCCAAAAGTCGGT
>JAYTAU010000123.1:0-5065 GCA_043737375.1 Planctomycetia bacterium | reverse complement strand
GGCCAATGTGCTGGTGATGATGGCGCCCCAGACCTCGCTCGCGCCGTCGAGTGATGCTTGAAACGCCGACTTGCCCATTTGGCGGTGTCGGTGTGCGTTCTCCAAGACCACGATGAAGTTGTCGACCAACATGCCGACGGCGAACGCGATTCCCGCGAGGCTGGGCACGTTTAGCGTGCGGCCCATCATGCTCATCATCAAAAACATGCCGACGATACTCACGGCGATTGAGACGAAGACCACGATGCTCGAGCGCAAACTGCGTAAGAATAGCAATAACACGATGAAAGTCAGCACTGCGCCTTCGAGAATATTGTCCCAGACCAGCGCGATCGACGAGTTGATGTACTCCGTTTCGTCATAAACTTGAGTGAGTTGCAGCCCTTTCACTTTCAAAATCCCCTCGTTCAAATCATCTACGGCGACATTCAGACGCTTTTGGACCTCCAGTACGTTGGTACCCGTGCGGCGTAGCACGTTGAGCGCGATGACCGAAGTGCCGAAGCGGCGAACCATGCCGTCGGGCTTTTTGAACCCCAGTTTGACTTCGGCCACGTCGCGCACATACACGGGGTTGCCTCCGCGACGGGCAATGACCGCGTTGGCGACCTGGTCTTCGCTACGAAAACGTCCCAATGTGCGAACGACATAACGGCGCTTGCCATCCCAAATGTCGCCCCCCGAGGTGTCGATATTTTGTTCGCGCAGCGCATTGCGCACGATGGCAATCGTCAGCCCGCGCGATGCCAGCTTTTGCGGATCGACGATCACTTGCAGTTCGTCTTCCATGCCGCCGACCACATTCGCGCCGGATACGCCTTCGACCTTTTCGAACTTGGCTTCGATCGCATCTTCGGCAAAGCGGCGTTGAGTGGTCACATCGAGATCGGGCGGCAGTAACGACCTCACTTCGGGATGCTCGGTGGCGATTTCTTTGAGCCGGAATAGAGCCAAACCCGAGTTTTTGGTGATGTTGACGCGGTCCAGTTTTTCGGCCAATTGCGGGTGTTTTTGCTGAAAAGCGGCCACTTCGTTCTTGCTGGCCACGCGCTGATTGAGAATGAACCAGGCGATTGGGCGATCGGCGGCGTTCGACGTGCTGATGACCGGTTTGTCGGCATCGGTCGGGTATTCTCGCACTTGCTGCAAGCGCGAGTTCACCGTGGTAATGGCCGCATCGAGGTTGGTGCCAATCCCGAATTCAATCGTAATTCTGCCGACGGAGTCGCTGCATTCGCTCGACATCTTGGTGATGCCTTCGACGCTTTGCAGTTGCTCTTCCTGCTCTTGGACGATTTCCTTTTCGATGTCTTCGGGCGTGGCGCCGATCCAACGTGTTTCGATCGTTAACGTGGGAATTTGTACTTCGGGCACCAGTTGGATGGGCATGCTGCCAATCGCAATCAGCCCGAACAGCACCACGAGGATGACGCCGACAAGCACCTTGACGGGATTGCGAATGAAGTTCTCGATGAACCGCATAATGACTCGATTGTTTAATGTCTAATTGAACCTCGTTCCCACGCTCTGCGTGGGAACGCACGTTTGGCGCTCCGCGTCCCTTGCTCTAGGTTGGCTGTAACGACTTGCGAGAGGCCGCAGAGCGGCCATTTAGCACGTTCTCACGGGGACCGTGGGAACGAGGGGTGTTCAAGAACAGAATTTCTTACCGCGTTTCGCCCACTTCGTTCTTCACCGCTGCCGTGGTCGCTGCCGGAGTAACCTCGCGGATCATTTGGACGGATTGACCCGGTCTTAATCGCTCGTTGCCTTGTACGACGACAAATTGCCCCTCCTTGATCTCCCCTTTGACTTGGATAAAGTCTCCCGATGCGATGCCCATCTCAATCGACACAGCTCGAACCGCACCTTTTTTCGGATCGGCGGCGTCGGAATCCATCACCCAAACCATTGGAGTGGGCCCACCCAGCACGACGGCGTCTTTCATGACGACGGGAGCCACGATCGGTTTACCGACGGCCAATGCCACGCGTGCGAACATGCCGGCTTTGATCTGCGGGAGCCCGTCGACCAGCTTATTTTGCAAACGCACTCGGACTGGGAAATTCTTTGAGCGCGCGTCGGCCGAGGGCACGATTTCGGCTACGCGTCCGATGAATACTTCTTTGGGCAGCGCGTTGATTTCAATTCGTGCCTCATCGCCGACTTTTAAGTGGGCGACGTACGTTTCCAATACCGGAATCTCGACATCGACATCGTCTAGTGCTGCGACCGTGGCCACGAGCCCTCCCTTGACAACCCATTCTCCTTTCTCGGTATGCTCGGCAACAATGTAACCATCGAATGGGGCCTTGATCGTGTGTTTGATGATTTGGTCTTTGATGCGGGCAATTTCTTGCTCTTGCACGGCGATCTTGGCCTCGAATTGCGCGACCACCTCATCGCGAGCTCCCTTTTCGGCCAATTCGAGCGAGATTTTTGCATCCAGATAAGCTTGATGCGCCTGAACTGCCATCGAGGTGATTTCTTCGATCTGATCTTCGGTGAGCGCGCGCTTGTCGTTCATTTTTTTGAAGCGTTCGAGACGCGCTACGGCATACTCTCGCGATGAAATTTTGCCGGCTAATCGTGCGCGCGATTGTTCGATTTCTTCTGGGCGCGAACGCCGTAGTTCATCGTGAGCCGATTGGCGATTGCGTAACTCGGCTTCGGCACCTTTCAAATCAATCTCCAACAGACCCGTCAAGAGTTGTGCCAAGGTTTGGTCCTTGGTCACGCGATCGCCTAAATTGACGGGGAAATCGACCACGCGGCCGTCGACCGCGCTGCCGATCTTGCTGATTTTTACAGGCACCACCGAACCGACAAATGTCTGACTGTCGTTCACTTCACGCTCGACGACTTTGGCGACGATCACAGCCGCCGCCGGGGGCGGACCTTTGGGTTGCGCGAGCGCTGAACTCGTGATACCAAGTAGCAACAACAGCGCCAGGCATCCGGAGAAATAGTTGGAAATACGGGAAGTCATTCGGCAACCTATTTCAGGAGAAGATTGATTCTTAACGAGTGAATTTGCGGTATGGCGGTATGTTAGGAGAGGTTTCCTAGCCGCGACCATGTCGGCGTCTCATTCGCCGATGGGAATCGGCCCCTACAATTGAATTGGCAATGCTTGTTTATTCTGTCGCGCGGCTTGATCTTCATCTCCTTGGGTGTCGATTCCGTGCGACGAATCGCCGCACAAATTTCGAGTTAGCTTGCCCAATAATCGGCGCAACGTGGCAACTTCGTCGGAGGATAAACCATCGGTGCCTTGCGCGCGAACGGCTTCGGCGCAGGCGATAATTTTTGACCAAACCGGTTCGGCCTTAGCGAGCGGTTTGATAATTTTGCGACGGCGGTCGATCGAGCAGCTTTCACGGCGAATCCAGCCTTCGCGTTCCATACGATCTAAGATGCCGACCAGCGTTGGGGGTTCGATGCGCATTTTTTCGGCCAGGTCGATTTGCGATACGTCGCCTTCGTACGCTAACCAGCCCAGCACTTGTGCCTGCCGATAAGTGATTCCGCGTGGGGCCAGCTCGTCGTTCATCGCGCGCTCAAACGCGCGCGATGCCATGCAAATCCAATGACCGACACTCTCTTCGAAGTTGTAATGAAGCATGGAGGGAATCGCGGATTATTGCGACAAAAGTTGCGATTAGCGGGCGAATGGTTAGCTGGCTATCCATTATGATAGGGGCCTAGAATGTAAAAGCCATGTTTTGTTTGTGAACCTGCAGAAATAGCCGTAGAACTGAGGAAAGGCGACAGTCCGAAGGAACCGCAGGGGGATGTGAATCGGGCCAAGGTTGGCAAATTTAAGTTGATCGCGAATTCGCAGAATACTCGGCACTCTCGAATGATTTGCATCTATTCGTATCCACTATTCGTATCCACGCACGGCCAAATTCTTGCGGTATCGCTCACTGGATAGGATTGGAGATTCAAAAAAAACGGCTAAAGATGCGGGCTTTGTTGGTCGAAAACTTTCTAGCGAAATGCAAACCAAAAAAACTTCTGCCCGTAACAATTCAAGGGGCTTGTGGACGGGGCTTCGACCGATATAATCGAGACTGTGGCAGGGAGTGTTCATGGGGGACACCGTTTGTGGCTGAGAAGTCGCGATCGATTCCAAGTCAAAGTTGATCGAAAAAATATTTCGACAGACCCCTTTGACTCGCCACTGGACATTCGATATTATTACCTCCTTCCCAATTGCTTGACCGAAACCGTCACGCCATTGTGATGTGAAGATTTAGATCTGGTTGAGAGTGCGATGGAGTGCTGGTGAGTCGTGCGGTAACATCCCGTAGACGGTAGTAGCCAGAGGCCGGGTTCGATTGGTCGAGAGCAGAGCTAGGGCTTGATTGTCCTGGGGCTTTCGAGCAAAGCGAGTTCGGCCCCTGTCTATTTGAGGCAGCGAAGTTTTGAGCTTGAGGTCGCTTTGTCGCAGCATTGCTGTGTAAAGCGTAGCTTGGGCAACTTCGGACGATCTTTGACAATTTGGTTGTGGTAATTGGCATCTTTGATTGAACACGACGCATGTCGCTGTTGCAGAGAATATGCAGCGGCATGCTTTTACTGTTCTTCCAAGGCAACTTAGCGTGTGTAGCCGGCACCGTAGCGATTGCAAAATCGTTGCGAGGTTGGCAAGCACTAATCGTTAGGGATCTGATTACGGTGTCGGCGCGCTTGCCGGCGATGGTAATCAGACCCATAAAACCCCTTAATGTTCACTCTGGTGGTTCACTGATGCAACGGACTTGTCCGAAGTGTGAGTGCTGCTAGAGCGTTTGATTAAGGTGGTCAAGTTACTAAGGGCACATGGGGGATGTCTTGGCATTAGGAGGCTTCGAAGGGCGTGGAAGACTGCGATAAGCTCGGGGTAACTGTCAAACGAGTTATGATCCCGAGATTCCCGAACTGACGTACGCTGAATACATAGGCGTACGTAGCGAACGTGGAGAACTGAAACATCTCAGTATCCATAGGAAAAGAAAGAAAAATCGATTTCCTCAGTAGCGGCGAGCGAACGGGAAATAGCCCAAACCGCGGAGATTTT
>JAYTAU010000122.1:0-5070 GCA_043737375.1 Planctomycetia bacterium | reverse complement strand
CGACCTCCGGCCCCGACCCACCTCCTGGTTCCCGCTGCCTTACTCCTATCTCCCGCCCGACATGCCCGCAAACTTCACCGTCTTGGTCGGACCGGCTCGCAGCGGCAAGACCGAGCATGTGCTAGCCATGTATCGCCGGCGGCTCGGCCGGCCCGGTTCACTGGATAGTGCGTTGTGGCTTGCTCCTACGCGGCGTAGCGCCGACTTTGTGCGGGGTCGGCTGTTGAACGGCGAGCTAGTTGCCTGTTTGCGCCCGAATATTTTTACATTCGCGCAGTTCGCCGAAACCATCGTTCAGTCATCGGCGCAGGCAGTTCGCCCGCTCGATCAGTTTCTCAAACATCAGATTCTTCGACGGCTGGTCGACGATGCTCAACAGGCCGATCAGCTTCAGCACTTTGGGGCGATTGCTCACACCGCCGGTCTGATCGATCTGTTGGCCGGATTTATCGCGGATCTAAAACGCCAAGAAATTTGGCCCGATCGATTTCGAAAAACGGTCAACCAATTGGCCCCCTCGGCCAAAAATGACGAGCTGGCTCGGCTATATGAAAACTATCAGGCGTTGCTGCTCCAACACAACTTGTACGACGCCGAAGGACGCTTTTGGTCGGCTCGCGATCTGTTGGGCCGCGGGCCGGTGCCGCCGTTCGATCGGCTGCAACAGGTCGTGGTCGACGGATTCGCCGAGTTCACCCACACGCAGCACGAGATTCTCGAAATTTTGGCGAGCCGCGTGGAATCGGTGCTGATCACGCTGCCCTATGAGAGTACCGAGGCAGGCCGCGCCGATTTATTTCGAAAACCTTTCGAGACACTTGCGGAATTGCAACGCCGACATACCGAGCTGAACATCGAACACCGAGCGCGAGCGAGTGAGCCTTTCGTTACTCCCGTCGTCACAAGCCCGAAGCGCCGGCGAGAGCAATTGGGCGAAACTAAGGATGACCGCGTTGGGAATGTATGCCCTGCTATTCCGGCCTTCGCCCACGTCGAGCGACAACTGTTCAAGGATCCAAGACAAATCGCAACGCTCGCGGATGCGTCGGGCATCGAGATTCTAACGGCATCGGGTCAGGTGGGAGAAATCCAGCTCATCGCGCGGCGGATCAAACACTTACTGGTCGAAGGGGAAACATGCCCACGCAAGGCCGTGGGCATGGCACCCGCTACTCCGAGCCCCCAGTTTCCAGTTTCCAGCCTCCAGCCCCAAGCCTCTAGCCCCCAGTCGCCGGTTCGGCCTGACGACATTGCCGTGGTGTTTCGATCGACGTACGAGGTGACCCCGATCGTGCGCGAGGTATTTGCCGAGTATGGAATTCCGTTCTCGGTCGAGGACGGCGTGCCGCTGGACCGCGCGCCTGCCATCGCGGCTTTAATGGGGTTGTTGCGATTGGAATTCGAGGACTGGCCGTTTCGAGAAGTGTTGCATCTGCTGTCGCACAACTATTTTTGTCCACAATGGCCCGAGTGGGAGTTGCCGGGCGCGGCAGTTGCCGCCGAGCAAACAGTTCGCGCCTTGCAAATTCCTCAGGGCCGCGAGGCACTTTTGCAAGCGGTGGGGCGACTCTGTTCGGTTGAACTTCCTGCAAGTGCATCCGACGGCCGCAAACGTCGTGTCGCGCAATCGCAAGTTGCGCAAGGCGTGTTGACACGACTATCGCAATCGCTCAGTCGATTGCCGCGCAGCGCGACTGTCGCCGAGTGGTCCACGGCGATCCGACAGTTGGCCGTTGATGTGGGGCTGACCCGTATGTTAGAGCGACCGTGCGACTTGCCGATCGCGCGACAAGATGCCGAAGCTTGGCAGATGTTCTTGGAACGGCTCGAAGCCAGTACCCAACTTGAACGCTGGATCGATGGAGATACCGAGCCGCTGTCGCGCGAGGATCTGCTAGAACGTCTCACTTTATTGGGCCGGACCGAAAGCCTGCCGCGCGAACACGACGAGCTGGGGCGCGTGCGGGTGTTGAGTGCGACGAGTGCCCGAGCGATCGAAATCCCTTACCTGTTTTTGGCGGGCCTTTCCGAAAAAGCCTTCCCGCCGGCAGTCGGTGACGAGCATGTACTCAGCGCCGCCGAATGCCGACGCTTCAACGACGCCGGGCTGAAATTTGCCGAACGTCGCGACCGCTCGACCGGCGAGATGCTGCTATTTTATGAAGTTATTACGCGCGCCGCGCGACGGCTCTACCTCAGTTATTCGGCACTCGACGACAAAGCGCAGCCGCTTTCGCCCAGTCCATTCCTCAGCGAAGTCGATCGCGTCTGCGGTCCTCATGTCATCGAGCGCTACGAGTCGGCCGATTTGAGCCCCATTCCGCAAGAACCCGAGCCGTGCGGTTGGCAAGATTTTCGCATCAAAGCAGTCGCCTCGGCACTTGCAGGTGATGCTAAATTACTCACGGCGTTGAACAAGCAGGCCGCGACAAAGTCGGTCGCCGATAATTTGCTCTCGGCACTGCGCATGACCGGCGTACGCAGCGATCGCGATCGATTCACGCACTTCGACGGTCTGTTGTCTAGCGAGGCCGCGCGACAAAACCTGACCGAGCGCTATGGTCCCGAGCATTGTTGGAGTACCAGCCAGCTCGAACAGTACGCTCATTGCCCTCAGCAGTTTTTTCTGAAGCGCGTGTTGCGGCTCAGTGAGTTGGCCGATCTTTCGCTCGAAGCCGATCATTTTGTGCGCGGCCGTCGCGTGCATGCGCTATTGGCCGGCTTGCATCGGCAAATCAATGCACTGGGCGGGCCTTGTTCGCCGTGCGATCGTGCGTCCGATTTCGAACGACTGTGTGCGAGGACGCTCGCAGCGGTGCTAGATCAAGCCGGCGGCAGTCCGCTCGATCGCGCTTTCGAAGAGATCGATCGGCAACTGATCACGCGCTGGATCGGCCAGTATTTAGAGCAACATCGTAAGTATGAAGCGGATTTTGCGAGCAGCAAAGGCCGGCCTGTACCCAGTCATTTCGAAGTTTCGTTTGGTCCGGTCAGCGGCGATGAAGATGATGCCGAAGCGATCGACCCGCGATCGACGAAGCAACCGTTTCATTTGGTGTGTAGCGGCGTGACGATTCAACTTTCGGGCCGAATCGACCGGATCGATGTCGGCACAGTCGACGGCCAATTGATGTTCAACGTGTTGGACTACAAGACCAGCCCTTCGGCCAAATTCAAGCTCGATGCCATCGAGCGCGGCACCGCTCTGCAACTGCCGCTGTATGCGCTGGCCGTGCAAGATTTGATTTTGAGCGACGAGAAAGCCGTTCCCTGGCAGGTCGGGTATTGGCACGTCAAAGACGGCGGGTTTAAGAAAGCCCTCGACATGTACCAGCCGGGCGACACGGCGCCGATGCGGACCGAGATTTGGGAACAATTGCGGGCAAAACTATTAGACAAGGTTGCGTCGCTGGTCACGGGGATCCGTACGGCCGAGTTTCCAATGCATTGCGATGACGAGCAATGTACCAGCCGTTGCGATTACCGCACCGTCTGTCGAGTCGGCGCGGTTCGCGCGCTGGAGAAAACCTGGCGACCGCCGGTACCTGCTTTGGAACAGAAAGACGAACCTCCGAGTCACGGAAGAGACCGAGCGGCAAATGGGGAAATTGGAATGGGGAGTGGGGAATGAAAGCAGATTTGAACACCTAATAATTATGGCCGCGAGAAGACCAATTCATTCCCCATTCCACATTCGCCTTTCCTCATTTTTCTGTGACCTCTGTGATCTCTGTGGCTAACCTGCCTGACGAAAATTAGTAACCATGAGTGCCACAACTATCGAATCCGCGCGGACCAAGCTGACCGACGAGCAACATCGCGCCATTTTTACGCGCGATGTGTCGGTAGCGCTGTCTGCCGGCGCCGGCTGCGGCAAGACGTTTGTCCTCACCGAACGATTTCTGTCGCACCTCGAGCCAAATGAATCGGGCAACCCCTCGGCCGAGTTGCACGAGTTGATCGCCATCACATTTACCGACCGCGCGGCGCGTGAAATGCGCGATCGAATTCGCGCGAAGTGCCACGAACGCTTGCAATCGGCCGCACCCCAACATGCCGATTACTGGCTGCAACTGCTGCGCAGCCTCGACTCCGCACGGGTCAGCACCATTCACTCGTTTTGCGGAACATTGCTGCGGCAGCACGCGGTCGAAGCCCGACTCGACCCGCGATTCACCATGCTCGATCCGGCCCAGGCGCAAACCCTGTTGTCGGGGCTGATCGACGATCTGTTGCGCTCCAAACTAACCGCGCAAGACAAAACTACGCTCGACTTGGTCGTGATCTTCGGGCTAGGCCGCTTGCGAGATTCGCTGTGTACATTGCTCGAAGCGATGCGGGGCCAAGACATCGAACGCTGGAAAAATCAATCACCGGCTGAAGTGGTCGCAGTCTGGCAACAGTTTCATCGTGAGCAAGTGCTGCCCGAATTGCTGCGGCGAATAAGCGATGCTGCATGCGTCGAAGCGGTACTCGCTGCGCTGCGTAATTCGCATAGTTCGAACGCGGCGATGATGGCGCGGCGCGAAGCGCTGCTGGATTTATTGCCAAACTTGGCGACCAGCGGCGATCCCGTGGCAGCATTAAACACGATTCTCGAAAACGCGCGCATCTCTCCCGGCGGCGGAACCGGCAAGAATTGGTCCGACCCTGCGGCTTATGCGATGTTCAAAGATGCTGCCGCGGAATTGCGCGACGAAGTCAAGAAAGCGCTGGCGCTGGTGGAGTTCAATGTCGATGCGGCGATACCGTCGGCGCAAACCGGTCTGTGGCTGTTGGGCTTGGCCGAAGAAGTTTCTCGCGCGTACGAACAAACGAAGCGCGCTGCGGCGCTGCTCGACTTCACCGACTTACTGATCGAAGCGCGGCGATTGTTGACCGACCCACAACATGCGGCGCTGCGCGAGCAGTTGGCGTTGCACACCAAACTGCTGCTGGTCGATGAGTTTCAAGACACCGATCCCGTGCAGGTTGAATTGATTCAGGCGCTATGCGGCGGCAACTATCGTGCGGGGAAGTTGTTCTTCGTCGGCGATAGCAAACAGTCGATCTACCGCTTTCGCGGGGCCG
>JAYTAU010000121.1:0-1985 GCA_043737375.1 Planctomycetia bacterium | reverse complement strand
TCTGAACCGATAGGTGCTTCGACTCGGCTGCTTTCGTGTTTCGCACTCACATGCTCCCGTCGCGCATAAAATTGGACTTCGCTACCGGCGGATGTTATTCTTCGTGAAATCCGACTGCACGGCAATGTTTGGCGGCAATAACCATCGCTGGTCTGCGAATAGGGGAATGTCGATTCGCCGATGCGATTCGAGCGGCTGCAGGAACGCCGGGCGGTTGCGTTGACTCGGTTCATTCGCGACCAAATTACAAAACATCCACTAGCACGCACGAGGGCTATATGATGATTGGAATGAGCTTTGCCGAGTTGATTGTGATGGCGCTGTTTATCGGCCCCAGCGGTCTGCCGCTTTCGCTGCCGCCGTTGCCCGAGGATCCGAACCTGGCCAAGGTCGCGCCGGCCGAATGCATGTGGTACATGAGCTGGGCCGGTACGGCCAAGCCCGACCCCAAAAGCCCGAATCATTTAGAACAACTTGCCGCCGAAGCCGAAGTTCGAAAGTTCATCCACGAGATTGAAGTTCGCCTGACCGATGCGTTGAAGCGCGGCGCGCCGAAAAATCCGCAAGGGCTGGCTTTGGCGGAAGATGGAGCCAAGCTCATCAAGACCTTGTTGACCCGGCCGACTGCCATTTTCGTCGATCACGTCACCCTGGGACCGGCGAATCTTACGGCGAAGGCCGGGATGGTCGTTTCGGTGGGCGAGGGCAGCGACGAAACCAAGAAGTCGATCGCGCGGATCGAGGAACTGTTGTTGGGCAAAGCTGCAGCGCCGACCGATGCCAAATCGAAATGGCGAAAGTTGCCGGCCGAACGCGACGTGCCGACGATCGAGTATGGTTGGCACAACCAGTATTTCATTGTCGGCATGGGCGACGGTACCGCCGATGAGATCGTCGCCCGGTTCAAGGGCGCGGCTCCCGCCTGGCTGGTCGACGTTCGCAAACAACTCCCCGTCGAACGGCCGGCTTCGGTGTTCTTCATCAATCTTCGCAGCATCATGGCCATGGCATTGCCGCATGTCGGGCTACAGGGAATTCAGATCGCCAATATCTTGGGGTTTGATCAAGTCAAATACTATGCCAACATCAGCGGACTAGATGCCAACGGCGCGGACAGTCGTACGCTGCTGGCAATCGAAGCCAAACCCCGCGGACTTTGGGCACTGCTGGGAGACAAGCCGCTCGAACTGGCCGACATGAAGAATGTTCCTCAGGACGCCACGCTGGCGGCGGTCGTGCGGATGGATGCCGGGCGTTCGCTTCTAGGACTCATGGACATCATCGGCCGAATCGAACCGCGCAGTACCACGGATTTCAAAAACGCACTCAAGCAAGTCGAAGATGCCAGCGGTGTGAAGGTGATGGACGACTTGGTGGGCTCGCTGGGCGATACTTGGTCGATTTACAATTCTCCCAGCGAAGGAGGTTTGGTGTTCACCGGGCTGACCGCAGTCGTGCCGCTTAAAAATCGCGCCAAGTTCATCGAGGCTCACGACAAACTTTTTGCGATGGCCAAGTCGGCCATGGCCGAGTCGGAAAAAATTTCCGGTCGGCGACGACAACATCTAAAACTGGCCGAGTTCGAATTCAATAAGCAGAAGATTTTCTTTCTCAACCCGGTCGGTGACGATGTGCCATTTGCTCCGGCTTGGTGCATCACCGACAAGGAACTGGTCATCTCGCTCTATCCACAGATGATCAAAGCCCGAATTGCGAAGCCCGTGGGGCCGACGTTGGCCGATCGCCCCGATATTGCCGCACAGTTCAAGTCGGGCGACAAGCCGGTGGCCTTGTTCTACCAAGACTCGCCGACGTTGTTCCGACTAGCTTACCCAATGGTGCAAATATTTGGCACGATGTTATGCGGCGTGCTGCAGCGCGAGGGAATCGAGATTGATATTTCGATTTTGCCGTCGGCCGCGGCCATCGAACCGCACTTGCGTCCCGGTATTAGCACCTTCAGTTGGAGCAACGAAGGATTGCGA
>JAYTAU010000120.1:0-5079 GCA_043737375.1 Planctomycetia bacterium | reverse complement strand
AAAAGCCGCTGACCAACTCGGGCTCGCGCGGCCGGCTATTACGCCAGACTTTCCAATCGACATCCTCGAATGTGGCCGGCCGGTCGGATGCGCTAAGTTGTTTGAGCCGCGCCGGGTCCGTGGCGTAAATCGCGCGAATGTAGGCTTGGCACACTTTGAAGGCCGGATGATCCGCAGCAATCGCCTGTCCATTGGCCGCGGTCACGGTCAGGTCGATCGCACCGGCCGCGCGCAGCAACTCGGCGCATTCGTCGCTCTCGGCCTTGATCGCTTCTTCCATGGCCGTGGTGCGATAATACGTGTTCCTGGTTTCCAGTTCCGCACCCGCGGCCAATAGCAGCTTCAGCTTATCGGGCCGGTTCTGCCGCGCGGCGTGCATCAGCGGCGTACAGCCTAGTTTGTCGCGGGTTTCAATGTCGGCTCCCTGCTCGATTAAAAACTCGACGACAGCGGTGTTCTTGGCCTTCATCAGCAAGGTTTGGCCGTCGTGATCCGCAGGCCGATCGACTTCCACCGGGCGCGATAACATTCCCTTCGCTACATCCAATTCCGCTTTCTCGATCGCCTTCTCGAATTTCTTTTGCCAGCCTTGTTTTGTGACGTCGTTGTTTTGATAAGCCCATAAAGCAAAGACCACGAAACCGTTGATCGCCAAGAGCCATGTCAGTCCACCCAACAGCCGCCGCCACTTCGACCCGCCCAGCTTTCGCGACACTGTTGCCGCGTCGCCGCGATACAGCCGCACCCGCAACCCGCTGGCCGACTGAACCGAAACCAGACCGCCGCGCAGCGGATCGTAGTGACCAATCGCCACGACCGGGTCGCCGGCGAACAGGCGCTTCTCGGTCAGGCGGGGATGATACTGCGAGCGGCGAGACAGATGTTTAGCGCCTTTCCCGAAGCTTTCTGCTTCATCCGTGTCGTCAGCATCTAGCTCATCGTCATCTTCCAGATCGTCATCTTCCAAATCATTCATCTCGCTGATGTCGCTATCAAGTTCGTCATGGTTGTCTTCCACGAGCTGATGCAAAGGGTCCGGTTCATCCGCGTAGTTCGGTTCGTCCTCGCCACGATCGGCGCGCTCTTGGTCAATCGTTACCTTTAAGGCACGCAACATTGCAAGCTCGTCATTCACCCATGCTTCGTCCAGCAGCCAATCGCAGCTTTTTGTAGTAGCGATGCGCCAGTCGTGTCTGAACGAATCGGCCGCTTCGGTCAGGGCGTTCCACATGCTGCCCACTCCGGCGAAGATTTTTTGGCCCGAGCAATCAGTCCAATCCGTATCGTGAACATGTTGCCAGGCCCGCAACCGATCGCCGGCGCGCACACAGTAACGCTCCGGCACATTTTCCAGATCGGGAAAGCCGAACACTTGTAGTTTTTCGCGATCGGATTTGATGGCGCAGGCCGTCATGGCTATGCCCGCGAAATCGACCGTCTTATTCTGTTGCGCGTCGCCGTCTGAATCGGTGGAGAATGCGGCCCTGGCAATCTCGTACTCGAAGAGCACGCAGCGCTTGCCGGAGAGCGGCGCGACTAGCAACGGCTCGATCGGTTCGAGCGTGCCGGCGATGGCGGTCCAACCTTCGCGGCGCACGCCGTCGCCGTGCTTGAGAGCTTTAAGGACTCCCGCATCGCGTGCGGAGAGCCAGGCGTTATACAACGCCGCCAGACCGCCGTAACTCAACAGCCCGATACCGAACGACATGTACCACAGTTCGGGCGAATCGACGATCGGCGCAAACCAACAATAGTAGCCGTACACAATCGCCAGATAGACGACCAGGTTGATCAAACAGCCGATTTTCATGAAGGCAATCAATTCGAGAAGTGTTCTGACATTCGATCAAGCCCACCCATTGCAATGAGTGGATGCGGCCTGCGGCAGCGTTCGCTCAGATAGCAAAGCGTAAACACGGACGATATACAACCGTAGGCCGGAATTTATTCCGGCTTCGTTGCAAATCTCATGAGATTCAAATTCGCCGGTTGGAACGCCGGCAGACCTTTAGCGTCCAGCAACCGTTCAGAAGACGGAATGAATTCCGTCCTACGAAGGAAATACATTCCGGTTTGTGCGGCTGCGTCGTTCTGTCGCTGTTATTTAGACCGAGGTCTGCTAGAACAGATCCAATTATCGGTTTCGTTTCTTCGTCTCGCAACGGAGCCCCACCATGCTCGCATTTTCGGTTCGCACGCTGTTAGGCGTGGTCGCTGTGGCGGCCGTGGCGATCTCGGCGTTGATTCAACGCACACCGATCTGGACTAGTGCGCTCGTTAGCCTGGCAATGGCGCTGTTCATGGTCGCGGCGATACTGGCGATGCTCCGCCCGGCGAAACGGACGTTTTGGCTGCCGGTGGCCGTGATCGGCTGGACGTATTTGGCAATTGTATTTGTACAGCCGATGGAAGAATTGCATCGATCGCTAATGACTGCGCCGCTAGCCGTCAAGGTCGCGCAACTAACATTGCCAACCACAGAGTTACCTGCACTGATTAGTATGGAGGGAAGGAATCCTTTTCAAGAGTACACCCCTCCGGTCGCTGAGCAGTCGCCACTTTCGACGGCTCCGAAGATGTCGACCACGGAGCTCATGCCTTATGTCCTTGCCAGTCGATATACTTACCCAACTCTTGCCGAATTCTATTTCTCGTTGCAATCACTGTTGGCTTTGGTGTTCGCCGTCGCCGGTGGGCTGATGGGGCAATTCTTTCTGGGCCGAACACTGCAAAAGCCGGTCGAGATCATCAACGTTCCAGCGGAATCGAACATTGCCGCGTAGCGTAACCGCTTTATTCACAGTAGTTTATGTGGCATGTGAACGAGGGCGCGGCGGCAAGTGAAACAATCGACAAAACATTTTTCGCGTGCCCCGTGAACCTTCTTCGGTTGGCGGCGTCTTAGAAATGTCGGACGGAAAAGTGCTATGAAACGAGTTTTGCCGTCGGTGTTTTCACGGTTTCCCCCCGGTGAATTCACCAGGGACTAAATGAATCGACCGGGGGCTAAAAGAAGTCGCCCAAGTTGACAGTTGCGTCCGATTATGACAATGTTGATAGTCTGTCATTGATAATGTTTTGAAGGATCAGGGCCTCTTGCACGGAGCAGATCGCCCCCTTCACAGTTCAGTTCTCTCAACTCGCGCCCCACGGCGCAGGAGTGAGCCATGCGTATTGCCACGATTACCGCCACGATCCGCCGCCTGTTTGCCATTGGCAACGTCCGCGCCGCCATCGTCACGGTGAATAAGTGCAAAACGAGCTCGCATAAAACCTGCGCGCATCCAGCAGCGCACGCGTATCACGCGTGGCTGGATGATCTAGCGGGGACGCCGCGCTTGCTACCCGATGTAGTACGCTCGGTTGCCAGTCGTATGCTCACCAGTATGCGGCCGCCGCAACCAATGCTACTCGCGTCGGGCGTGCAGGGCGTCTTTATGGAATCCGTCGAACGTAGCTGATTTTTTTGCCCACGCGGGCGAGTCAGCATCACGATTCATCGACGGAAGCCAGGCTGCAAAACGGTTCAGGCAACGGCCTGCTCGTTTCTGCTCGCCGGCTGTCGGCTTTCTTGAACGGAATGAGTTCCGTTTTACGAGTCGGCTTCTCCATCTTCACAGTTGAGAGAGCGATCCAATGACTTTACTCATAGCCGAGACCGAAGAGACTGATACCTTCGAGAAGGGGTTGGAAGATTCTGTAGGGAACGCCCTCTGTGGCGTTCCGGCACCAAGAGCAGTTTCGGAACGGCACGGAGGCACGTTCCCTACAGAGAATTCCCTGACTCTCTCGATCGGCAGCGAAGTCGCCGAGCTGGTCATTCAGGCCCAACTGGGATGCCGCGGTGCGTTTGGCGAATTGGTCGAGCGATTCGAGCGAACGATCTATGCGATCGCCTTTCGCCGGCTGAATAACCACGCCGAGGCGCAGGAAGTCTCGCAAGAGGTGTTCGTTCAGGCGCTCGAAAAACTCGATCAACTCCGACAGCCTGAGTGTTTTCCCGGCTGGATTCGGTCGATCGCCGCGAGAATGTCGATCAATCGGGCCGTGCGGCGCGGGCCGGTGTTTGCCGGCGAGCCTGAATCGTTCGAGGCACGTTGCGTCGAGAGCGAGACTCCGTACGGTCGCGCGGTCGAGCTGGAAACTCGGCGGCAAGTGCGGGCCGGACTGCGTCGGCTAGGTAAATTGGATCGGCAGACACTCGAAGCGTTTTACATGCGCGGTCAGTCGCTGATCGAAATGAGCGACGAGTTCGAAGCGCCGGTCGGCACGATCAAGCGACGGCTGCACGTGGCACGTAAACGCCTGGCCGACGAGCTGAGCGAACTGGCCCCGGCGTGAGTTGATTGAGTCGCTAAATATTTATTGTAAAGCCGCGACCAGCGGTCGCGTTCTGGCAGCCACCAGCTTCCAGCGCGACCAATGGTCGCGGCTTTACAGTGAAGCGAGACCGACTTTTTAATCAGTGTGTGTGCGCCACGCGGCGGCGGCCAAAGCCATCCAACCGGCAATCAGCAACACGCCGCCGATGGGCACGATCGCTCCGAGCATTTTCTGGCCGGTGAACACGATGCCGTATAGCAAGCCCGAGAAGATCAACGTGCCGGCCAACATGCAAATTCCGGCAGCGCGCAGCGTGGCGCTGTCAGAATGCAGGGCGAACAGCCCGATCAGCACCAACGCCAGGGCATGATACATCTGGTAGCGAACGGCAGTTTCGAAATTGGCGGATTGGCCGCTCGATTCGAGTTGCTCCTTCAAGCCATGCGAGCCGAATGCACCCAGTGCCACGGCGATGCCGCCGAGCAGCGCCCCGCTGATAATCCAGGTTTGTCCGGTCATGGTTGAATACGAATGAACGAAGGTATAGCCGCGAATGGTTACGAATGAACGCGAAAAGGACCCGAGATCCGAGAACTTCCAACGGTCTGGTTTCTAATGTTATTCAGAGTAATTTACAAAGCGAACCACATTAAGTATTAGCAGCCCTAACAATACACATCCTAAGCAACGACGAGTGAGCAAGGGAATGCCTGTGATTTGCACTCTATCCTCATTGACGCTTCGCGTTTGTGATAG
>JAYTAU010000119.1:0-5082 GCA_043737375.1 Planctomycetia bacterium | reverse complement strand
CAGTGCTTCGCGATAAGGATCGTAGTCGTTGGCCATAATCGACGGGATATGTGTTAGCGGGTGGAGCGGGGCGGGGCGGGTAGCGGGTGAAGCGAAGTTCGCCCCTTGCGAAGTGTGCCAATGTTCTGGGGGCCGGGATTGTTAAAGTTTCTAGGTCAAATACCGGCCAATTATTCAGTTCTACTCCGATAAACCGCTAGTATACCCGGTTCGAACGAGGGGGAAAGAGGAACGGGACGCCGCTATTTCTACGGCGTATCGATTTTTGGGCCGTCTGACATTGTGTTCAATCCCGTTTGCTCGCTAAAATTCCACGCCGACTTCCGGGGTTTGCCGAGCCGGTTGTCCGATTCGTCCAGTACTATTAAAAAGAAGGGTCGTCGATGCGGGTTGGAGTCATCATCTCGGCTTTCAACAATGCAGCCGTTCTGCGGCAATGCTTGTTGGGTTATTCGGCTCAGACATATCGCGACTTCGAAATCCTGATTGCCGACGATGGCTCGAACGACTCGATTCGCGCACTGCTCGCTAGCGATCAGTTCAGGCCGCTGAAGATTCGCCATTTCTGGCACGAAGACCAGGGCTTTCGCAGGGCCAAGATATTCAACAAAGCCATCGCCGCGACCGATGTTGATTATTTGATCATGACCGACGCCGACTGTATTCCGCGCCAAGACTTTGTGTTGCGGCATGTACAATTGGCCAAGCCGCGCCGATTTGTTTCCGGCGGAATTGTCGACGTGCCCGTCGCGGTGCATCAAAATTTTACTGACGACGATATTCTGCAGAATCGCGTTTTCGATCGACAATTTTTAGTCGAGCGCGATCCTCGTCTCCAAAAATATCGCTGGCGGTTGATTCAAGGCGGCGCGTCGGCGCGCGTCCTGAATGTATTGACCAGCCGCTTTGCCGTGCTGCGCGGAAATAACTCGGCAGCCTGGCGAAGCGATCTACTGGCGGTCAACGGCTTCGACGAAAGCTTCACCAAGTATGGGTCGGAAGATCGCGACCTGGGCATTCGGCTATTCAACGCCGGCTGCTGGGGGCGCATGCTCAAGTATTCGATCGTGGCGTTGCACCTGGATCATGCCCGACCTTATTACGACCCCGAAGCGGTCAAAACCAACAGACTGAAGTTCAAACGCAAATTCTGGACCCGCGAAACTTGGACTGAGCCGGGCACGGCCACGGCGCTACAGCGCGCGTAGAATTGAATGACGAAGCACCACCGAGTTGTCGCGTGGTTTCCCATGCTTGATTCGCGTTCATTCGTATTCAGTCACGGCTAATTTCTTTTCTTCCAGTCAGTTTCCTCGGCGGGTTGTTCAGCCTGTCCGGCGAGAAAGCGGTTCGCGCGAAACATTGCGATCGGCAGAGCAGTGCGTCCACGTTCGCTCAGGTCCGCTAAAATTTCGCCCACCACGCCGGCGAACTTGAAACCGTGGCCTGAAAAACCTGCGGCGATACAGACCTGCGGATGCGCCGGATGCAGATCGATCACAAAATGCCGGTCGGGTGTCAACGTGTACATACAAACCGACGCGTCGTTTCTTGGGCCGCGCACGCCCGGCAAATGACGCTGCAAAAACTGCCGTAGCGGGCGTTCATCCTGCTCATGCACTTCGCGATTCAAACCTGTGGGCGACGATTGTTCAACACCGCCGTAATGCTTGGCAACCTTGACGCCGCGCTGATCGATCTCCGGAAACCCGTAAAAATCGCCGATGGCGCTGCTGACGATGTAGCAGGGGAATCGCGCAGGCGCGAACGACACGTCTTCAAGACCATTGTTGTGCGTGCCAAACCACATCGGCGTCTGTCGCATGATTGTCAACGGCAGAGCCAGGTCGGATAGCACATTCCCGGCCCAAGGTCCGGCGGTGATGACCAGTCGCTGCGCGCGAAAAACTTCGGCGGAGGTTTCGACCTCGACATGGTTCCTCAGCGCTTTCCAGCGCAGCACCTGTTGCTGCTCGCGTAGGTCGGCTCCAAACGCTTGCGCCGCGGCCGCATGGGCCAGCACGCATTGCTCGGCGAACAGAAAGCCCGCTGCGGATTCGAACACGGCAACCATTTGTTCATCGAGTTGAAATTGCGGCCAGCGATTCCGTATCTCTGCCGCGTTCAAATGCTCGACCGGCAATTGATGCAATGCGGCCGCTTGCTTTACGCCTGCGATAATTTCGGATGTCGGCAGCCCGATGTTCAACACGCCGTTGAGGGTCATCAGTTGCCGGCCGGAGATTGCTTCCAGTTCGCGCCAGCGTTCGTAGGCGCGCTCTAGCAGCGGTACATAATCGACATGCTCGAAGTAGGCCTTGCGAATAATTCGCGTATGACCGTGAGATGAACCGCGGTCGTGGCCGAGGGAGTATTGCTCGAGCCCCAGGACGCGCTGTCCGCGTCGCGCCAGTTCGAACGCCGTGGCACTGCCCATACCGCCGAGACCGAGCACGATAACGTCGAAATCGGTCATGGTTCAATTGAATGCAAAATGGAATACGAGGTTCTCGTGTTTTCGCACTTTCTCGTTTTCGCGACCAAAGGGCCTTGAATGGATCGCGAAATCTCTAAAGCGCGAAATTGCGGAAATTGAGTATTATCAAACAATCCAGCGCTTGTTTGCGAATTTACACGCTGAAACGGGGCGAGCGTAATGTGGTTGTTGGTTTGGCTTTCTACTATTTGAATAATTGCATCAATCGGCTGCCGAAGACAATGATGCCGACTGTCGCTGCGCCGAGCGACGCCACGAGCACGGCCGCTGCGGCAACTTCCAATGCGCGGCCGATGTTCGCATTGTGTTGGTTGCTGATCGCCTTGGCCAGATACTCGATCGACGTGTTGAGCATTTCGGCCGACAACACCAAGGCGATCGACAGCGCTAATAAGCACCACTCGGTCATGCTGACACGCAACGAAAACCCTGCGACGACGACCAACACGGCCGCAAACAGATGCACTGCAAAGCTGCTCTGCGAGCGAAAGCCCCACTTGCAACCGCGCAAGGCGTCGGCAAACTTCGCGCGCCACGATCGAGGATTCTGAGGCTTACCCATCGTGATTTACCACGGAGGCGCGGAGACACGGAGAAAGATGTTAGCCGCGAATGGATACGAATGGACGCGAATCAGTCAAGTAACTACGAAACGAAATACACGAAAGGAAAAAGGGGAGCGTAAGAAAACGCACCGACTCCGCATTCTCATCTCACGCTTTCCGATTTCACGCTTTCAAATTCTGAATCGACTCCGCACTTCTAACTACGCACTCCGCACTCCTACTCTATCCCATACGACCCGGCGGGCGGAACGACGATGCCCGTACGGCGACCGAACGTGGTCCGCGGTAAGAATCGCGGTTCCAGCGCCATCGCAAAGCCGACGTTGTCGCGGCTCTGATCGGCATTGAACCCCATTGAGAACAGGAACGATTCGCCGATCCGCGTCAGTGTCAAGTTTTGAGTCATGTAGCCCGATTCTTTCAAGTCGTAGGTAATTCCGAAACTCGATGCCCATTTGGGGCTCATACGGTAACTGTACGAGGCCAGCGCCACGTTGCTGTTGATCGGTCCGTCGAACGTGCGAAAGCCGAGGAACAAACTTCCGCGCGGCGGTCGGTTCAGCGATCCGCCCACCGTGAAGATTTTGCCGCCATCGTCGAAGAACTCGGCCGCGCCGTTCGACAACAGCGTCAGCCGATCGCCGACATGCCAACGAAAATCATAGTCGACCAGCCCCAAATTTTCGCCAAAGTTCTGATCCTTTTCGGGAAACAATTCGGCGTTGGTGTCGAGCGTAATCCAATCGATGATGCGCTGGTTCGCCGGCGGCCCACGCTTGGTTTGCCAACGCTGATTCACGTTCAAGCGAATCACCGACAGATCGTCGACGATTTCAGTCGGGCCGGTCACGTTGTCCTGTAGACCGCGGCGCACGCCAAAAAATCGTTCGTCGAACTCGGGCGGCACGGGTGGTGCCGCGCCAAAATCTTGAAAGGCAAAGCGGCGGCGGAATTGTTGCGTGTTGTTGTCGTCGATCTCGTCGTACAACGGGAACTCGGTGATGTCGCGATTGGTATCGCTATACGACGCTTCGGCGTTGAAAATGGTTTTGTGAGCCAGCCCATTCAAGTTGAACAGATCGCTGTGAACCGTTGGGTCGATGCTCCAGACCGGCACGCTGGCGCGCAAACCCACTTGACCGTAGAGCCGTTGAATATCGTCGTTGTTCAAGTCTTCGCCCCAGTGCGCCGCTTCGCCCAATGCATAGGGCACGAATTTGAACGGGCCGGCCTCGAACGGAAAATCGATCTCGGGCCGAATGACCGCGCGCTCGCCGGTGACATCGGCCTCGTAAGGTAAAAGGCTGAATGCGTCGTTGGGATCGGTCGGCGCCGTGGCCTTGTTCTGGTCGAAGATCGCCACGCTCGAATGTTGATAGAACGTAAAGCGATCATCGAAGAGCGACTGGCCGATCGTAAAGTAATCGACGCGCGGATATTCGGCGGTGTCGAGAAAAAAGTCGTTAAGGCGCGATTTGATCGAGATCGCCAACGATTGATTGTCGACCGTTCGTCGCAGTTCCAACAACGTATCCGCATCGGGCGACTCGTCGTACTCGCGCTCGAAATACTGTTCGAGAAAGTTGCGATCCGAGATATAGCCCAACTCGGAAGTCAGGGTCCAGTAGTCGGGCAATTGCTGTTTGTGCCGAGCCAAGGCACGACCGCGATTGCGAGTCTCGGGCACCAAGGCCCTGCGATCGGACCCCAGATTATCCAACCCGTCGTCATGAATGAACCAGGCATCGATCATGCCGAAGGTGCGACCGGGAGTGTTGAAAATGAAATCGTTGTCGTATGCGAAATTGGTGCCGTAGCCGAAACCGCGCTTCGACAAGTAGTCAAGGCTCAGCGACCAATCGGTGCCCGGCGGCGGGCGTTGAATACCCAACAGTTGATAGATATTGAAGCCCGTCTCGATCGTCGTGCCGAAGATGTCGTCGTTCTTGAACGCCAGTTCGTTGATATAGAACGTCGGGTCTTCGAGATCAGTCGCCAAAATCGGCCAATAGAAGACCG
>JAYTAU010000118.1:0-5100 GCA_043737375.1 Planctomycetia bacterium | reverse complement strand
AGAACGCTTGCCCGAGGGGATGCCGGCTTGGTTCCTACAAAACGACAAGGACAGCGACGGTCAGGTCTCGATGGCCGAATATGCATCGGCTTGGAACGACGCCAAGTTGGCCGAGTATCTGAAGTACGACTTGAATAACGACGGCTGGATCACGCCGGCGGAATGCGTGGCGGTTGAAAAGAAAAAATGAGGTAGGAAAGAGAATTACAAGTTGCAAATTACGAAGGGCGAATTACGGAGGAGTCGGAATTTGCCGCGAAAGAACGGATTGCAGCCGGTTTGCTGCGATTCGCGCCGGTTGGAGTTACGGCGTGCGGTCGTTCTCGCCATTTCTGCCTGCGTCTGTAAAAATCTTCGTCACTCGTATTTTGTAATTCAATCAGCGACCGCCGCGGTTGCCTCGACCGCCGCCGCCCCCTTCGCCACGGCCGCCACCTCCTTGGAAACCGCCGCCCCCTTGCGAGCCGCCACCGCCAAATCCCCGTCCGCCGCCGCCTTGCAAAGCGTTAATCATATCGCGCTGTCGTTGGGCATTTCCGCCGCCGCCCGAATTATTCGCGGCACCGGAACTAGCGCCGTTCGACGGGCTCTTGACGTTGCTCATTTTCACCTGATCGCCGACGATCTGAGTCAACGCAGCCTGCACGGCGCTGGGGTTGCTGCGTTTGAGTGTGACGACTTTCATGGTTTCATTGGTGCCATTGGTCTCTTGATCCAACTGGGCGACCAACGATTTGACCTCGTTGAATAATGACTCCGGCGCGCTGACGACCAGCGAGTTGGTGCGGGTATCGACGCCGACGGTCATTTTTTGGACATCTTCAGTTCGCTCTTTTTGCCCGCCGCCGCCACGACCTCCTCGACCCCCGCCGCCACGCAGGGCCCGAATGAATTCATCCGGCGATGGTTGACGTTGAGCGCCCGCGCCCCCGGAGATACGGTCGGCATAAACCTGGCGGACCACGGCGGCTACTTCTTCGGCCGAAGTGTACAAAACCGGAATCAATTGAGGTTTGGCCACGACCAGCACATCTTCGGGACTCCCCTTTTGATCGAGTACTTTGAGCAATTGCTCGACCATGTCCAAGTCGTTCGAGTTCGCCTGTATGACCAGTGCGTTGAGCCGATTGTCGGGCACGATGGCGATGGTTCCGCTAGCGCGAATGGTCGGCGCGCTGCCGCCTCCGCCCCCCAGCCCGAGTAGGCTGCCCATCATCCCGCCTCCCATATCACCGAGGGCCGCACCGGCAATGTCGCCCAATAACGATCCGCCGCCTCCGCCGCCCGAGCTACTACCGCCGCCGGTAAAGATTTGCTCCAACAGCTCGCCGACGACCTGAGCCTTGGCGTATTTGAGATAGAAGACGGTGAAGTCGCGTTCGTTCGAAAACTGCCGACTCGCCAGTGTTTTCAGGAGAGACTCGAAATCGTCGAGTGCTTCCAGATCTTCCGACGCGATCATGACTCCGCCTGGGCCGACAGAAACGATGATCTCGGCGGAGTCGCGGGCTGCCGGCGCTGCTTGGATCGGTCCATCCACCGTTGATGCGTCAGATTTCGCTGCTGGAACTCCGCTTGGAATGGTTACGCGAACCGGACTATCGGCGGCTCGTTTCTCCGCGCCTTGCGGCGAATCCTTTGTGTCGAGCTGCTGCTGTTTTTCACCAAGGGGCTGCGCGGCGAAGGAGACTCTCAGTTTACGCGTGATCGGATCGATGGCCGCGGTCTCGGGATCCGTCTGTTTGGCATTCTTTTGTCGTGGAACGGCGATCGCAGGATTTTGCATCGCCGGGCGCGAACGATTCCGCGTGTCGTCTAAATCAATCCGCGGTTCCAAAACTCCTCGCACTCGATCAAGCGAGTCGCGATTCATCAACTCGCGCTCAAGCGCTCGGCGGTGAAGTGCATCGCTATCCGGATCCATTGCCCGAGCGGGGATTTGCACCGGCAACAACGGTTCGAGAGTCGCCGAGGGGCGGCGCTGCAAAATATTGCTACTGAAATCGGAGGCACCGCCCGTCAACCCCACACCGCCCGGCAACCCCGCACCGTTCGGAATCATTGCCCCGTCGGTCGTCGCACCGCCGATACTCGACGGCGTAACCACGCGAATGCGATTCTTGTGCATGGTGGGCCAAACCTGCTCGATTTGACTCAACACGTTGCGCGCCGAGCGCCCGGTGAGCGGGATCATCCGAATGTTCGACTTGATATCGGAGGCGACCGCCGAGTCGATGTCGGTCTCGCCCATCTTTTCGAGCATGCTGCGGATTTGCGCGATTTGGGTCGTCGATCCGCGAATGATGAGTTGTCGCGTCGTCAGTTCGGCCTCGACCTTGGGGGCCGAAGGATTGACATTTTCGCCACCTGCCGAGAACAGCTTGTTGATACTCGTTACCGCCGCCGTGGGATCGACCGTACGCAGGCGAATAACTTCAATCTGTCGCGAGTCGCGCTGCATCTGGTCGATCGTGGCTTTGATCGTCGAGTGTTGCGAAGGTCGCGCCAACGCGATCAAGTGGCCCGTGCCAGGGTCGGTGGTCAGTCGCACATCGGGCATCCCGGCCAGCAGTGTTTGCAGCACCTGCAGCACCGTGGCCGGATCGGCTCCGGCAATCGAATAAACTTCGAGCTGCGGCGAACCTTCAACCGGAGGGAGCGCGGCGTTACCCGCCGAGGCCACGTCGACCGCTTTGAGGATATCCTCGACTTTGGCCACCTGTTCGGCCTTGCCGCTGACCAATAAATTTTTCGCGGCTGCATCGGCGACGATGCGCAGCGAACCATCCGAAGTGTTGCTGCGATCGGCGGGAATGTTCAGCAGTTGCTTGACGATCGCCAGGGCATCGGCCGGCGCGGCGAATTTAACCGGCAAAGCCTTGAGGTTTTCCAAGGGAGTTCCCTCGGGACGTTCGACCGCATCGATGACGCCTTTGATGGTTTTCATGCGACCGGCGGTCTCGGTCACCGAAATCTGGCGAGCTTTCGATAATACCGAAACTTTGCCCTGCGGACCGAGCAGCTTTTTGATTTCGGTTTCGGCCTCTTCCGGAGTGAGCTTGTCGAGCTTGAAGATGACGCTGACGAGCTCAAACTTGCCTCGCTTTTCCAGTTCATCGACCGGCACATACTCGACCAAATTGTCGGGCACGCCGTCGGCCAGGTTCACCAGCATCAACATCCGATCGCGACGGACCAGGGTGTAGCCCTTCGTTTGGAGAATGCCGTTAAGCAGGTCGATCGCCTCGGCCGGAGAGTAACTTTTGGTGTCTTGATAGTTGAATGTGCCCGGCGGGGGCGTATCGAGTACCAACGATAAGTCGGCTTGATCGGCAAACCATTCCAGTACCTCGCGCCAGGGCTGAAAGCGAGCATTGAATCGCAATTTGCCGTCGGCGCTGGGGCCGGTGCGCGGCAGCGGCTTGGCAGCCGCTTTCGAATCGCCCGACTTTGTTTCCGACGAACCGCCGCCGGGAGCGATTGGGGAACCACTTTTGGTATCGCCCGATCGTGATCCGCCGAACTGGCCGCCGCCGGGTTGATTCGCTCCAGAACCGCCGAAGCGACTGCTGCGTCCACTGCGCCCGCCGGGTTGACTGCCGCCGGGAGTGCTTGCTCCGGGTGTGTTACCGGTCGGGCCGGTTTTGGAAGCGTCGATGGCATTAGGAGCGGATTTTGGCTCCTCTTCGGTCGCTTTGGTATCGGTCCCCTTGGTATCGGGCGACTTGGCATCGATTGATTTCACGTCGGTAGCTTTAGGACCGGGTGCCTTCGAGTCGTTGCCGCCGCTTAGTTCGACGAACTTGGTGCGTTGGGCGTCGCTGAGCAGCTTCAGTCCCTGGCGTTCCGACTCGGCTCGAAACGGAGCGAGCCGGGCTTCTTGCTGGTCGCGCGGCAGGCTCTTGATTTCCAAGGCCAGTTCCAATGCCTCGGTCTCTCGCTTGTCGATCAGGTCGATCAGCGCGGTTTTCGTTTCAGCCGACAGCCCAAGCTGTTCGGCCATTGCCGGCTCGACGGCCGTGGCCAACGATCCGACAAACGCCGGGTCGGCAGCGATCGCCGAATGGCACAAAATACCGCCGCTGAGCCAACCGACGCAGACCATCAAGACGATAAACAGCAGACGGAGCGACATCATGGCAAGCGGCCGGGTTTGATCCCAGCTTTGAGGGGCGAACACGAAACACCAATTATAGACTTCAGCCGCGCTGAACGAACCTGTTTGCGGGCAGAGACTTACAACCTTATTGTAATTGAACCCGTCGCACGGAAAAGCAGCTCAACCTGCGGAAAAGCGAACAGGATTGCGTTTCCGACCGGAATCAGCGCAATTTCAGCGCACGATCGTAAAGATTAAACCCCAAAAGATGGCCAGGGTTTCGGCGCGAATCGAACGGATTTCATTCCAATTTACGTTGGTCGGTCTCTCTGTGACCGACTAAATCCGAAGAACATGCCTAACGGAATTCGTTAAGCCCCTTTGTCGGCTACTTATGGTCCGCCGCCGACATTTCCGCCCGCGTTTCCATTACCGCCCCCATTGTTGCCGCCTTGCCCTGGCTGCTGTTGCCCTGGTTGTTGCGGAAACGGCCCGTTGGGATTGAACGGTTGTTGGCCGGCGTTGGGGTTCGGTTGTCGCGGTTGTTGATCGAGCAGTGCCCGGGAGACCGCTTTGCGGACGTCTTTGGAGTCCATTTGGCCGTTCATGCGCACGACGCGCACCGTGGCCATGGCCGGTTTGGCCGCTTCGTCGAGGGCTTCGATCATCCGCGAGACGTTAATCATCAGATTTTCGCCTTCGGTTGAAACCACGATGGTATTCGAGAGTTCGTCGATGCCGATCGACAGCTTGCCTTTGAATTTCACTTGGGTTTCGCGACCGCCGCTGTCGTCTTCGCCCCCCAGGTTGGTGATGTAGACATTTTGACTCTCGCGCTGCTTGCCGTCTTTCTTTTGTTCGGCACCTTGCAGCGCTTTGTCGTTCGAGCTTAACAGATCGCGGTAGACATCCTTGACGGCCTCGCCGACGGACTTGGCCTTCGAATATTTCAGCGTGAAGGTTACCGTGACGCGGGCAGCTTTCGAGTCGGCCGGTTCGGG
>JAYTAU010000117.1:0-2003 GCA_043737375.1 Planctomycetia bacterium | reverse complement strand
GCAAAGTACTGAGTCGCCCAACACGCGAGTCGACCAATTGCCAAGCAACCTTCAACCGGCCGAACTGCAGCGGGTCGACACAGTCGATCCATCACGCGATGGGAATAGCACTCGACCAGCCAATCCGATCCGCAGTAACGATCGCAAAACAAATTTGGTACGCGTGCCCGGAACAACCAGCCCTGAAGCCGAGCGGCGCCACAAGCTGGTCGACGGCGATACGCTGGCTCGTTTGGCCGACAAGTATTTGGGGAGTGCGGCGCGCCAGGAGGATTTGTACTACTACAACCGCGATGTGTTGCGTAGTGTGGATCTGCTTCCACTGGGCAAAGAGATTCGCATCCCGCCGATTGAATTCAAAAAACCGCAATTCGCGCCCGACCGATCGGCCGGCGATCTAAAACCGCTGACTTCGGTGGCTACGCTGTCGAGCGAGGCAAGTTCGACCGCGCGGCGGACGATCGAAAACCATTGGCCGGTCAAACACAGCAATAACCCGTTACGAACGGCGACGACTGCCGGCAACACAGCGCAGCAATCCGGCACAACGCAGCAATCTCGTGCAGTGCAGCAATCGGGTATCGTGCGACCGCATGGCGATCAGCGCACCGATTGAGAGATCGATAGCGCGACTACGACCCGCTTTTACGTTCGCTCCACGGTTGCGGCTTTCTGACCAGCCGCGCGTCGATGAATTGGTGAATGGTTTGCTCGATTGCCAATGACTTTTCACCGAGCATCTTGGTTCCCTGCAAACTCGTAGCCGGCATGACCATGAACAAATCCTTCTTCTCTTTGGCTTGATCTGCCGGCGGTTCGCGGTGAAACTTCTCCAGACCCTGATGCAATCGTTTCGCTTCGCGCAGATTGACTTGATCGGTAGCACCGGCCACGACCATGATCGAGATCGCACTTTGCACGTTCGTGTCGGCCATGGCAGGTTTGATGGTCATGCCCTTGAAACTCCACGACGGAGTCAATAATACCAACGCTCGAACATCTTGCCCTTGAATGACCGTGGGCAGTATCGGCCAACTCCAATCGAGCGCCGCCCAGTTGATTGCCACCACGGAACCCAATTCGGCACCGACGACGCACAGTTTGCGAATGTTCAATTCGCCGGCGTTGTTTCGCGCCACTAAAAATCGCTTGATGGCTTCCATGTCTTGCGTAATCATCGCTTCGAAATCGGCCTTACGCATCGTGGCTTGATCGATTTCGATCTCTTTACCGTCGCGCATGATTCGCGTACTTTTGCCATGACCGCGCAAGTCGGGCACGATCACCGCGTGTCCGGGGCCTCGTGAGCCGTCTTTCAGCAACATGCCTGCTTGCAACTCCAGCGGCAACGACTTGAAATCGGCCCGCGTCCCTTTCGACATGTGCAGCAGGATGACGGGCACCGTTTCTTTGCCGGCCGTGCCCGCATAATAGGTGGCCGAAATCTGCGCGCCGTCCGTGGTTTCGAGCGTGACTTCCTCGGGCTTGGGGATTTTTTTCGGCGGAGCGTTCGTCACGGGTGCTTTGGCAGCGGGCACCGTGGCAACGGGCGGAGCGGTCGCGGGTGTCGCGGCAGCGGGAGCTTTTGCCGCCGGCTGGGCTTGAAGCGGCGATGCGAGCCCGATTAGCACCGCGATGCATAAGCCGACCCTAAACGCCGAGTCGGTTGGTGCGAGAGTAACCCGACTGCAAAACCGTGGTAATTGCATCATCTTTTTCCCGGCGCGAGCGAATAGGCAGATAGTTAGAGAGGGTCCGGTACGTCTGCCGAACCCAACCCGAACCGAGGAGAGCCCCGACAAGAACTCCCCAAGTCTATCGTAAGTTGCCGCGCGTGCGCCGTCAACAAATGCAATCCAACACGTTTTGCTGCAATATAATTTTATTGCAATACAGTGCTGTCGCTGGCAAACTGCTTGCGCGAGTCATACGCGTAGAAGTAGTTGCCGATTTTTTCGGAAAGCACGCCCAAGAACTGCCGGCGGAAATCTTCCTCTTGCCGG
>JAYTAU010000116.1:0-5127 GCA_043737375.1 Planctomycetia bacterium | reverse complement strand
AAAGAATTTGAAAGGCCAGGCTAAATTGGCCGCCATGCAGGCATATTGCGCGACGCAAGGTTTCAGCCGATTTGCCTACATAGGAGACAGTCGCGCTGACTTACCCATCTGGCAACAGGCCGACGAGGTTCACATCGCGGCATCGAACCGGATGGTTCGCGCGGCGGCTCGACAATTGGGAAAACCAGGTCATGAATTTCCCCCGCATTCGAATGTATTGCTCTCTGCCGTCAAAGCGTTGCGGCCGCAGCAATGGGCCAAAAATTTATTGCTGTTCGTGCCGTTGATCCTGTCGCATCAGATCGGCGTAATGAGCAAAGTGTTCGACTGTTGTTTGGCGTTCTGCGCTTTTAGCGCGTTTGCCTCGGCGGTCTATATTTTGAACGATCTGCTCGATATCGAAGCGGATCGATACCATTCGACCAAACGACGACGCCCCTTCGCCGCGGGTACGCTGCCCGTAGCGTACGGCCCCGTCATGGCGGCTGTATTGATTGCGTTAGGGATATTAATTTCGATGGTCGCATTGCCTCGACCATTTTTGATTGCATTGGTCGGATACGCGGCGATCAATGTTTTGTACTCGTTTTGGTTGAAACAAAAATTGGCTCTCGACGTGATCTTGTTGGCCAGCATGTATGCGTTGCGGGTCGTGGTCGGCGGTTTGGCGACCGACGTTCCCGTATCGGAATGGCTGCTGGCATTCTCGCTGTTTTTGTTTACTTCGCTGGCATTCGCCAAGCGTTACGCCGAATTGCTAAGTCTTTCGACGACTGTCGCAGCGACCAACACCACCACCTCGGCCAAACCATCTCGCGGTCGCGGCTATAGCACGGCGGACCTCAGCATGATCGAGAGTATCGGACCCACGAGCGGGTACATGGCAGTGCTGGTGTTGGCGCTGTATATCAATAGCCAAAATATGCAAAAACTGTACTCGAACCCGTGGGCACTGTGGTTGATCTGCCCACTAATGATGTATTGGGTTACCCGCACTTGGTTTGTGGCCAAACGCGGGGAACTGAATGAAGATCCGCTCGTGTATGCGCTGCACGATAAAGTGAGTATCGGCATCGGGGTAATAACAGTGATTTTGGGCCTAATTGCGACGGCATTATGAGCGAACCCAATGCTTGGAATTGCTAGATCATCGTCGCGCTGCCGGTTTGAACTCGGCTGAACCGATGCCCAGGCAGTGTTTGCGTTCTTGAAATCGCGCGAACCCATTGCCGATGATTCCGTCCTCAATACATGGCAGACAATTGCTCGGCTCGGCTGTGGATCGCAATTTAATCGGTCTAGCGCACGCGGGCCAAAGGTACGGCAACATATTGCGGCTTTGTGAAACTCGAGATTTCCGAAACTTCTCTTGACGATCGGAAACAACCAACAAATAATTGATGATGTTCGGGGTCGCGCTAACGTGGTGCGACCGGGTTCAAGCCGGCGGATAGCCCAAACTGGTTGGGCGGTCCAAAGGGAGTCCCCAGCGAAAGGAGGCGATCTATCCATGTGTAGTCATAACCAGAGGTGGCTCGCTTGACCGCGGCCGACGGGCTGCTTTGACTTTGTCGGCGACGGACTCGTTCCGAAGCTCACGATAGTCACCGTCGGGCAGCCACATCATGTTCGAGTAGTCTGAGAGCCGGCTGTAGCGATTGCTACGGCCGGCTTTCTTTTTTGAGTCACAAACCGCGTCGATAGCCGGCATTGATTCTTGGTTATTGCAGTTACAATAAATTTGTCGAGAGGCATTCGAAGCTTGTTCACCACTTTACTGATGCCGCGACATCTCGTTCTACGCAAGTCACCGTGAAGCACGAAGTTCAATCACTCGCCCGGGCCACGCGCCGCTCCAAGAAGCTGCGAATCGGCGTCGGACGACACATCTTGATTTGCTGCGATCGCAAAGCAAAATGCGCCGGCGGTGCCGAGTCGCGTGCTGCCTGGAAATATCTCAAACGCCGCATGAAGGAACTGGGACTATCGAAGCATTGTGGTATCCTGCGGACCAAAGCGGCTTGCTTTGGTATCTGTACGGCCGGCCCGATCGCCGTGGTCTATCCCGAAGCAGCTTGGTACGGGCTGTGTCATGCGCCGGTACTCGAACGGATCATTCAAGAACACCTGATCGCAGGCAACGTCGTCTCCGATTATCTGATCGCCGAACCGGTATGCGCGGCGATGCAACTCGCCGAACGCCAAACAAGAATTGAACAGGAGGTAACGGAGGAAGTTAGTTGATCGGCGTGGCAAGCTAAGCATCGAAGTGACCACCGACTAGCCTGACAGTTTGGCCAATGCCACCCTTATCACATACCGTAAATCCAAGGTCGGTCAACAGCCCTCCGTTTCCTCTGTTATCTCCTGTTCGATCCCCCTAGTCGCTTTATCGAATACCGCCTTGAGCGAATACATCAAGATCGCCCAACTCAAAACCGTCGCCGCGCTGCGCGAGCGGCTCGCCGTGCTCGGCTGTCCGTTGCCTGCCGACGACACGATCTTGACTGCGGCAGCCGGTTCACCCTTGGCGCAGCCGATCGACATCGGCGCCTTTCACCTCGGTAATCGCTGGTGCATTCATCCGATGGAAGGTTGGGACGCTAATCCGGACGGTTCTCCGTCGCCGCACACTTTGCGTCGTTGGCGAAACTTCGGCCTCAGCGGTGCCAAGCTGATTTGGGGTGGCGAAGCCGCCGCCGTTCAGCCCGACGGCCGTGCCAACCCCAACCAAACGCTCGCCACGCCGGGCAATCGCGAGGGCCTGCGCACACTGCTCAGCACTTGCCGCGCGGCCCATCGCGAAGCTAGCGGCAGCGATGACGACTTGTTGGTCGGATTGCAACTGACACACTCGGGCCGCTTCTCCCGCCCGCACGTCAAACAGCTTGAGCCGCGGATCGCCTATCATCATCCGTTGCTCGACGAAAAATTTCATATTGATCCCAATGACAGCCAAGTGGTTTGGACCGATGACGACCTGGAACGTTTGATTGACAACTATGTCGCAGCCGCAGGCTTGGCCTCCGAAGTCGGCTATCAGTTTGTCGATGTCAAAGCGTGTCACGGATATTTGCTCCACGAGTTTCTCAGTGCTCGGCCGCGGCCGGGGCGTTTCGGCGGCGACTTGACCGGCCGCACGCGCGTGCTGATGACTATCATCAATCGCATACGCTCCGAGTATCCCGCGTTAATGATCGGTGTGCGGCTGAGCATATTCGACACGCTGCCGTATAAAACCAGTCGCGAAGTCGGCGAGCCGCTGCCGTACGAAAAGCTGTTGCCCTACGAACTGGGCTTTGGTGTCGACATTAACGATCCCTTGCAATACGACTTGGCCGAGCCTATCGAGTTGCTCAAGCGACTGCAAACCGCGGACGTGGCAATGGTCAATCTGTCGTGTGGCAGCCCGTATTACAATCCGCACATCCAACGCCCTGCCATCTTCCCGCCCAGCGACGGCTATCAACCTCCCGAAGACCCGTTGGTCGGCGTCGCGCGACAAATCAATGCCGTGCGAGAATGCAAGCTCGCGGTTCCCGAACTTCCCCTGGTCGGCACCGGCTACTCCTATCTGCAAGACTACGTACCGCATGTCGCGCAAGCGGTGGTGCGCGCCGGTTGGGTTGATATCGTAGGGCTGGGCCGAATGGTGCTCTCATACCCCGAGCTGCCGCTCGACACGCTGCGCGACGGACGGATGTCGCGTAAAAAAGTCTGCCGCACGTTTAGCGATTGCACCACCGCCCCGCGCAACGGCATCGTCTCGGGGTGCTATCCGCTCGATCCGTATTACAAGGCGCTGCCCGAAGCGGCAACGATGAAAGAACTGAAGCAAGAGCTGAGATGATTGTAGGAGGTGTCGCCGACACCGATTCGTTTGTCGTCAACCCATTCAACGCTCGCCGACCCTGCGCGCTGAACCGCAAGCGCGGGCCCATGCACTATCGCTGTTTCGCACGTTCTTGCTGTTCGTTCTTTATTCCTTCATTCCCCCATTCCTTCACTCCCTCTCCTCGGCCGTCCTCCAACCCCAACCGCTTCATCTTTTTATAGAGCGTCGTGCGGTTGATGCCCAACAGTTCGGCCGTGGTGTGGCGGTTCCAATGATTGCTGTCGAGTACTTCCAGAATGATCTGTCGTTCGGGCAATTCGAGTGCCTCTTTGAGAGTCCGTCCCGCAGCCGGCTCGACCGCCGCCGGTATCGACTTGATCAACGTGTTGGGTAGATCCTCCAATCGCACTACGTCACCTTTGCCCAACAACACCGCGCGCTCGACGACGTTTTGTAATTCGCGCACGTTGCCCGGCCAGCGATAGCGCTGCATGGCACTCAGGGCTTCGTCGCTAAACGCGCGCACCTGCTTGCCCGAGTCCTCGCAGACTCGCACCAAAAAATGATTGGCCAACAAAGGAATGTCGCTCAGGCGATCGCGCAACGACGGCAGTTCGATGTTGATGACGTTGATGCGATAATACAAATCCTGGCGAAAGCGTCCGGCGGCCACTGCCACATCCAAATCCTCGTTCGTGGCCAAGATGACCCGCGCATCGACATGATGCGTCTTGTTGCCGCCGACCGGCTCGAACTCGAATTCTTGCAATACGCGTAATAGTTTGACTTGCATCGCGGGGCTGGCGGTGCCGATTTCGTCGAGAAAAATCGTGCCGCTGTCGGCTTGTAAGAATTTGCCGATCTTGTCGTGCATCGCGCCGGTAAACGATCCGGCGACGTGCCCGAACAGTTCGCTCTCAAGTAAATTTTCGGGCAGCGCTCCGCAAGCGACTTCGACAAACGCTTTGTCGCGCCGCGCGCTGCGCCGATGAATGGCTCGGGCGACTAGCGACTTGCCGGTGCCGCTTTCGCCGGTGATCAGCACCGTGGCCTTGGTATCGGCAATGCTATCGACCATGTCGAACATACGCTGCATGCGATGATCGTGGCCGACGACATTTTCGAGGCCAAATCGCATGTCGAGTTGTTTTTTGAGCGTGACGTTTTCTTCAATCACCTTGCGCTGGCTTAGCGCGCGTTGGATGCACATTTCCAACTCGGCGTCGATCAGCGGCTTGGTGAGAAAATCGAACGCGCCGCTGCGGATCGCTTCCATCGCCAGTTCGACGGTG
>JAYTAU010000115.1:0-5137 GCA_043737375.1 Planctomycetia bacterium | reverse complement strand
CGCGATGCCCGCGGTGGCGAACACCATCGGCTTGTAGCCGAACAGGGGCTTGCGGGAGAACGTGCTGATGATGTCCGACACCATGCCCATCGCGGGCAAAATCATGATGTACACCGCCGGGTGCGAATAAAACCAAAACAAGTGTTGCCAGAGCAGCGGCTGCCCGCCGCCAGCCGTATGAACTTGGTTATTGATGATGCTGCCTTCGGGCGTAAAAAAGCCGGTGCCTAATCGGATGTCCATCAGTTGCATGAAACCGGCCGCGGTTAGCACCGGCAATGCGAACGCTTGCAGCACGGCCGTGATGAACATCGACCAAATGGTGAGCGGCAGCCGAAACATGGTCAATCCCGGCGCGCGCATTTGGATGATCGTGGTCATGTAATTGACCGAACCCATCATCGAAGATATTCCGACAAACGTCAGACCCAACAGCCAGAGCGATTGAGACAGCCCATTTCCAGGAGCCGCCGCCGGACTCGACGCCAGCGTCGGGTAACTGGTCCAGCCGGAAGAGGCAAAACTTCCGCCGAAAAACAAAAACGCCGGCCACATGAACCAGTAGCTCAGCATGTTGAGCGTGGGAAAGGCCATGTCGTCGGCCCCGATCATCAGCGGTATCAAAAAGTTGCCGAACGCGCCGGCCAAAATTGGAATGATCACCAAGAACACCATCACCGTGGCGTGCATCGTGAATAACATCGTGTAGGCTTCGGGTGCCATCTGGCCCCCTTCGGGCGAATACAGCAGGTGGCCGAGAATCGGCACTTCGCTCCAGGGCCAAGCCAATTGCCAGCGAATGCCCAACGCCAACAATCCACCCACCAAAAACCAAATCAGCGTCGAAAACAAAAACTGGATGCCAATGACTTTATGATCTTTGGAAAACACGTAGGTGCTGATGAATCCGGCCGCATGGGCGTGCGTGTCGTGCGCCGTGTCCGGGTGCGCAGTATCTGCGTGCGAATGACCCTCATGCCCGTGCGAACCCAACGAAATACTGCTCATTCGGTAGTCCCTTCCGCCTGCTTGGTTTCAGGCGAAGTCGTTTGCGATTGGGCCGCGTACTGTTCGGCCAGCCAAAGGTCGTAGTCGGCGCGCGATTCGACCGTGAGTTGCCCCTTCATTTTGTAATGCCCCCAGCCGCACAGTTCGGCACACACAATATCGAACTTGCCGGTCTCGCGGGCCTTGAACCAGACCGGAATTTTTGAGCCGGGTACCGCGTCTTGTTTGACGCGTAAATTCGGCAAAAAGAAGCTATGCAGAACGTCTTGGCTTTTCAGCTCGATCAGAATTTCTTCGTTGACCGGAATATGTAAATCGTTGACCAGGTACAGATCATCGCGAGTTCCCATCACACCGTCCGCGCCCGGGTAACGCAATCGCCATTCGAACTGGCGGGCGGTGACTTCGACCGTGGGTGGAATTTGCGGCAGACGCATCTTCGACCCGGCCCAGGCGTTCATTTGGTAGAGCGCGATGAATAGCAACGTCGCGGCGGGGATGATCGTCCAAACGATTTCCAACGTGTGACTGCCGTGTGTGTATTTGACCGGCCCGACATTACTATCGGCACCGTACTTCCATAGGAACCAGAACAGCACGATTTGCGTGGCAACGAAAACCACGCCGGTCAGCCAAAGGATGAACATGAACAAATGATCGATCGCGTGGCCATGTTCGGAAACATCGCGCGGCAGCCAAATGTCGTAAATCGGGCCGGCGACGAAGCAGCCGACGCCGCCGATCAAAATCATTAAAAATAAAATCGCCCAAACTTTACCCACAAACAATCCTCCACGCGATCGGCAACTATCGCGATTCGCTAAGCATTCAAGGGACCAAGGTCATCATCCATCGATCGCGAAATAACGAAAGTGCGAAAACGCGACCTTGAATGGAAAGTACTAATTACCTGTAAATAATTGCAAATATCAAAAGTTTTCGAAATCGCAGCGAAATTAATCGTGAGTTGCGGCAATATGGACAAATTCAACTTTCGACCTTTCGCCCTTTCAAAATTTCGCGATCCATAGCCGCCAACGAGTCGCATTCATTATCGGCTAGTTCCGCTCGCGCGCGGCCATGGTGCGGTCGACGCTTAATTCGCCCCCCCGCTCGTAAGGCAAGGCCAGCACATAGTCGACAATGTTCCACATCTCTTCGGGTGCGACGGGACCGGCCGAAGCGGGCATCGGTGCGCCGTTAATGCCTTGATTGATTCGATAGAACACGTCGATTGGCCGGCGACCGCCGCGGTAAATTCCCTGCCGCAAATTACGCGGCTCGATGTTGCGCGCGGGCAACGTATGCGTGGCCAAGATCGATTGTCGCCGACGCTCCAGCTTTTCGCGCTTGTCAATATCGGCAAGCTTCTTGGGCAGCGAACGCTTCGCTTCCGTCAGCTCGCTCTTGAGTGATTCCAGTTTGGTTTGGCGATCGGCATCCGTGAGATTTCGATCCTTTTCGACCTCAGTAATCTGAGCCGCGATGAGATTGGGTCCGTTTTCCAGTTCTCGGCGCGTTTCGGGAATGCCGGCAATGCTGGCGACGACTTCCTTCAGCATGTTCACGTTGGGTTTAGTCCAATCGTCGTAATCGTCGCGCTGGCCGTCGCCCAGTCCTGTCGTTCCATGACAACTGAAGCAATTGCCTTTCTTGCTGAAAAACAGCTCGCGACCTTTTTCAATCGAAGCCGCGCTGCGAAAATCGGCAGGTACGGTGGGAGCTTGCACGATTTTCTCCTCGGCAACCTTCCATTTGTCGGCAACCGGCTGCAATGATCCTTCGACCAGAATCTCGCGATTCGTCGGCAGCGTTTCGTTCTCGCCGAGTTGATCGATCTGCTCGAGTAGCTTCAATTCGGTCTGGCCACGCATACTCAGGTATTTGACGTATTCGACCAGGGCTTCGGTATCGGCCGGAGTGAGCGCCACTTGAAAAGCCGGCATGGCGGTTCCCGGCACTCCGTAACGGATGACCCGAGTCAAATCGTCGTCGGTGGGCATTTCGGCGCGAATGGTCGATTTGAACTTATATAAACCTGGGCGATAGTCGCGCGGATAAGGCTTGAGAAACGCGGCCGTGGGGCCCATTCCGTCGCCGCTGATGCCGTGGCAGTGGACGCAATGCTCGCGGTACAGCCCCGCGCCCAATCCTGATTTGTCGCTATGTACCGGGCCGGCGGCACGCTTCAACTTGTCCAAGTTCAAACCGCTCTCGGGCAACACGAAGGGGGCGTCGGGCGTGCCGAACATCGCTCCCAAGGCATCGGCCACGGCTTGCTGGTTGGCTTCGCCGACTCCGGCCTTGGCCATGGCGACCATGTTCAGTTGAAATGCCGGCGGCGGACTCTTTTCGCAGCCGACCAGCGCCGCGCAAATCGTCGTCGCGAAGCAACAAATCACTGCGGATCGAATATTAAATATCGAGAGCATCATTTGCATGAAACAATTAGCTAGTCTTGTAAAGCCAGTGGTCGCGCCGCACTGAAGTGCCGCGTATCGCGACCGCTGCAGTGAGCCTTTACATGGGGTAAAAATGTTTTGTCCATTACAGATCATCCACCCACCAATGCCGTACGCTCGACCTTGATCTCTTTAAAGTCTTTCGTTTCGTCGGGAGCCAGTTTGATTTTGATACGCCCCTTCGCGTCGGTCGTAAAATCGGACGACTTGACCGACAGGCCGCCTTTGGCGGTGGGGTGCCAGACCTGAAATTCAATAGGCTCGCCGCCGGCCGGCAAATTAGGAATTTCGAACTTTCCGTCCTGATCGGTTACGGCAAAATAACCGTCCTTGCGGAACAGCATGTAGGCCTTCATCCAAGGGTGGATATTGCAAGTGACTTCGACGGGAGTTACCGTCTGACTGGGAACGACAAAATTGACCGTTTGTAGCTCGGGTACCAACAGATTCTCATAGCCCGTGATGTTGGTGTTGTGCCCGGTTGCGTCGCTATTTTTGACCTTGATGGTTTGCCCCACCTGAGCCACGAAGACCGGTGAGATAAACATACACTTGATTTGATCGAACACAGGGTCCGGGTTCGTCGGTTTGGCGGTCGGATCGAGCTTGGATTTGACATTCATCGCGAAGACCAACACGTTGGCGATACCGCCGTTTTCGCCGATCAACAGCGTGTTGTCCTGAGGCTTTTGACCTCCCGGAGCGCAGACGTCCAAATTTTTATCCGCGTTGAGCAAACGCCGCTCGGGCGGAGTGCCTTGAAAGAGAAATTGTCCGCGCAGGGTGGCAATGCCGGTGGGAGTCTTTGTTTCCGGTTGCTTTTCTTCGGCGTTTTTGTTGACCAACAGTTGCCGGCGAATTTCGTCAGCCGTTTTCAAGTTTGCGATCGGATCGTTCGACGTGCGTGCACAACCGACCAACGACAAACAGCAGCCCAGTAACAAGCCACTGACAATCAGGAGCGAAAGTCCTCGTGTCGGTTGTGCGAATCGATTTAACATGCGTCGAACTCGAAAATGAAGCGCCGTCGCGGACTCTATCGCGTCCGCGACCGACGCCGAATTGGTTACAGTTAACAGGTGACTACCGCTCGACAAGCAACTACTTCTTGAAATTTGCCGGATCGACTTTGATGACGCCCAAATCGGTCTCGCCGGCTTTGACGGGTTGCTTCATGCGCCCCTTTTCCCATTTCGAGGCTTTGTCGCCGATTTTGATGGTGGTGACGTAGCCCGCCTTTTCGTGCCAGACCTGAAAATCCAGCTCGCCGGCCGGTAGATTCTTGATTTCGAATGTTCCATCGGCAGCCGAGACGGCGAAGTACGGATCGGGACGAACCAGCACGTAGCCCTTCATCCAAGTATGAATGTTACAGGCCGCAGTGCCGGGGACGGCGGTGACAAACGACTTCTCGACCGCCAAATCGGTCTTCTGGCCGGGAGGAAGCAAAAGGTTCTTTCCAAAAGCGCTTAGATTGATGTTGTGACCGACGTCGTCGGAGTTGCCGGCTTGCAGCGTTTGACCGATACGAATGCCCATCACGCGGGGAACGAATTTGCAGTCCTTGTTGTCGATGAGGAGGGTATTCTTAGCAGTTTTCTCGTAGTCGGGATGCACGGCGACATCTTTAGTGCGCAGGAAAACCATCACGTTGGCCAAGCCGCCGT
>JAYTAU010000114.1:0-2012 GCA_043737375.1 Planctomycetia bacterium | reverse complement strand
TCGATAATGTCTCCATCCTCAACCCTCCTTTCGGGAGGGTTAGTTATGGGACATTTCTATCCGCGCCTTAAGGGACAATTCTATCGGCGCATTACAGTGGGTGGAACGTGAAGCATTCGCCGTTTACGCGATCTCGGCACGAGAGCCAAAGGCCACTGACAACTGACAACTGACAACGAACCACGGACCACTGACCATCTCGGGTCACGATAACTCGTTGCTCGTCAGCCGCTAATCAACGGCTAACTCTCAGGTCAGATAATGTGCGAGTCGCTCACACAACTCGACGCGACAACGCGCGACGCCGAAAACGGACAAAGCAGTCGTGTTCCTCTAATGCACGGTATCGATGGTTGTGGCAACTTTAGAACGCCCGAGTCGCGTGGCCGATAACGACTTGCGGTGTCTGATCGCGGTGGTGATTCCCTGCTACCGGGTCACCCGCGAATTGCGCGGAGTGATCGCCGCCATTGGTCCCGACGTCGATGTCATTTATTGTATCGACGACGGCTGCCCGGACGACAGTCATTCGGTTGCGATGGAACTACAAGAATTCGATCCGCGCGTGCGACCGCTGCGTCATAAGACCAACTCGGGCGTGGGGGGCGCGGTGATCACCGGTTTTCAACAAGCGATCGCGGATGGGGCCGAGATCATCGTTAAGCTCGACGGTGATGGCCAGATGGACCCGGCCGATATTCCGGCGCTGATCGAGCCGATTGTCAACGGCAAGGCCGACTACACCAAGGGCAACCGTTTTTTTTATCTTGACGATTTGCGGGCGATGCCCAAACTTCGATTGTTCGGCAACGCCGCACTCTCGTTTTTCTCGAAGCTATCGTCGGGCTATTGGAATCTGTTCGACCCTACCAACGGCTTCGTGGCGATTCATGCCGACGTGGCCAAGCTGTTGCCGCTGGACAAGCTGGCCAAGCGATATTTCTTCGAGTCGGATATGTTGTTTCGACTCAATACGCTACGGGCGGTCGTCGTCGACGTTCCGCTGCCGGCCCGCTACGGCGATGAAGGCAGCCACCTGAGCATCGGTCGCGTGCTACTGACGTTCCCGCTGTATCATCTTCGCAGTCTGGTCAAACGCTGTTTTTACAACTACTTTTTGCGGGACTTCAATCTCGCCTCGATCAATCTGTTGTTCGGCGTAGGGCTGATGCTGTTCGGTCTGATCTTTGGCGCAACGCAGTGGATCGAAGGCATCGCCAGCCACACCCCCGCCTCGTCGGGCACCGTCATGATTGCGGCCTTGCCGATCATTCTCGGCTTTCAGTTGCTGTTGAGCGCGGTCAATTACGATATTGCCGGCGTGCCGCGCGAGCCGATCCATCGGCGACTGCGCGAGAGACGAGCGACCGCTGAATCCAAGATTTCTCGCCGCGCAAGATGAAAATCCTGATCAGTTTGCTGAATTTTCGTCCTGGGCAGATTGGTGGCGCCGAAACCTATCTGCGAGAGCTATTGGTCGCGCTTGTCGAGGTGGCTGGCGATGACAAAGTGGTTCTGCTGGCCCATCGCGACAATTGCCATGCGATACCGATTGACGGTTGCGCGATCGAGATCTTGCCTTATTCGGATAAGGCGATTGTAGCCGCGCGATGCGGCGAGGCCTTTAGCCCTTACCGAGCCAAATTTGTCGAGCGTGCGATCGCGAAGATTGCTCCGGATGTTATACTCTTTCCGCAGCAGTCCATCTTCCCTAAGCGTCTTGAAATTCCCAGCGCGCTGACGGTCCACGATCTCTTGCACTTGGCACATCCGAGATCGGTGTCGCGCTTCGATCGATTGTTTCGTAGAGCGATTTACGACTACAGTTTAAGGACTTGCAACCGTATCATCGCGATTTCCGAGTTCACTCGACAATCGTTGATTCAGCACGCCGCAGTTCCGACTGATAAGGTCACGACGGTCTTGCATGGTTATCGCCAGTGCGACACGCTGCCGGATGTAACCACGGAGCGAGAAACTTCCGCACCGTATCTGTACTACCCCGCCGCGAC
>JAYTAU010000113.1:0-5160 GCA_043737375.1 Planctomycetia bacterium | reverse complement strand
TTTGATTAACTTGAGAACTTCGCGCTCCTGCATTGTCAACCAAAAACTTGGCCACGTCACTAACATCTTGCCGGCACACAGTTTTACGCTGCTAGCGTGACGACCTTCGATCGCACGTAAGTATCCGTTCTTGGATCGGCACCATCCGTCTATAATCCGCCACTCGACTGGCAGATGCATGGTGGTCAGGCTTATCGCCTGACTGTCATTCAGCCCTCGGCTTCGCCGGGGACGGAGTGATGCGGAGTCGATTGCTCGCACTACGTCGACTCGCCGTCAAATCCCCCGGCTAAGCCGGGGGCTGAGGAATTTCTGTCCCCAAACAAAAATTCCTTTCCCCTAACAAAAACCGTCAGGCTACCTATTTTTGCGATGCTCACATGATAGTGTCGCTCGCGCCGGCAGTTCCGCATTCCTTTGATCTTCAACCCTGGCGTCATGCAGCAGAGTGTTTTTCGACAACTTGTTATTAGTCTCGGACTCGCAGCCTTCGTCGTTGCACTGAGCGGCTGCGGCACGACCCGTCGCACCGATACTGCGCGAACCGCCACCGAGCAGATGCTGCTCTCCGATGCGATCGATCGCGCCGTAAGTCGGATAGATTTTGGACTGCTGGCCGGCAAGCCGGTGTTTTTCGATACCACGTATCTCGGTTCGACCGTCGATAAAGACTACCTGATCAGCACCTTGCGGCAACACATGCTAGCCTGCGGGTGCGTACTGCGCGATAAGAAAGACGATGCGTTACTCATCGTCGAAGTTCGTGCCGGCACTATCGGCACCGATCGGCATGATCTGCTGTTTGGAACTCCGGCCACCAGCGTCTCGCTCGGCGGGCTCTCGCCGGTCGGCGCGCCGACTAGCGTGCCCGAAATTGCGCTGGCTAAACGAACCGACCAGCTCGGCGTCGCCAAAATCGGCGTCTTCGCCTACGAGCGCGAGTCGGGCCAACCCGTCTGGCAATCGGGAAGCGATGTGGTGGCCAGCCGGTCGCGTGATCTGTGGGTCTTCGGCACCGGGCCTTTCCAACGCGGCACGATTTACGATCGCACCCAGTTCGCCGGCGATGAGCTACGGGTTCCGCTGGTTTCGGGATCGAATACCGATAAGCGGCCTCCGGTTCGTGTGGCCCGCGAGCGGGTATTCAACTCGAACATCGGTAATCGCGATGGCAAGGAAGGTGCGTCGAGCACCGCCGGCAAATCGGGTAATAATAACGAACAGGTTGCAGATACAAAGTCCGACAAAAATGACGCCAAGAAAAACAGCGGTGATGGCGCGGGCTTTGTCTCGCCGGCAGCGTTTGAATATCTCAGCCCGTTCGATCGCAAAGTCGAAGATAGGGCAGTTCGCTCGGACGATGTTAAAAAATTGAGCGATCGACATGCGGAAGGGAAATCCGAGCCGGCCTTACTACCGCGCGAACCTTCCACAGCCGTTCGTTCGCAATTCGATTCCGTTTGGCAACCAACGGCAGCGGAGCTGAAAGCAGATTCCCGCTGGCCGGCGGCTTCGAACAGGGAACCAAGGAATTGAACAGAAGGGAACTGTGAAAACGGAGAAAATTACGGTTGGGCGCGGGGAGCAGCGAGCGGTGAGATTGTAGAGTTGGAGTGGAGTAGTGTTGGGGTAGCACAGTGTTGGAGTGGCACTGTCAAGCTACCAGGGTTGTCAAGCTACTAGGCTTGTCAGTGGGAATCGAAGGTGAGCTTGAAGGCTGTGCCAGAATTTTGATTCTGTTGCTCCGTTTTCTCTGTTAACGCTTGTTCGATCCGACTCGGCACTCGATCGTTCGCTGCTACTGCGGTGTTACCGGTTCGAACACCAGCGGCTCGTCCGACTGCGGATCGACGATGCGAATGCTCTTGCGACCCGCCAACAGATCGTCGATCAATTGTCCGACCACCTGGGCTCGCCAGCCCTCGGCCAATGCAGGCGTTCCGCCGACGTCGTAGCCCAGTCGAAAAGCGATCAAGTCGCGTACATCGCTGGCGGTGCCGACGATGCTCGGCGCAATCTCGGCCGAGCGACAAATGCTGGTCAACGCCGACGACAAAAACTGTCCCAGCAAATTGAGTTGGTTGGGCGTCTCGCGGCGTTCGGTGCGCGGCAATTCCGACTCGGGCAGATTCAGGGCAATTTCGACGCATTCGGCCAGCTTGGGCAAACTGCGTTGCAAGTCGCCGCGCTCCATGCCGCGCACGGTCTCGATCTGACGAGGGTCGGCCGATCGCCGTTTCGCCAGTTCGATGATCAGGTCGTCGCGCAGCACGCGCTTTGCCGGGCAGTCTCGGCGCTCGGCCTCCTGGTCGCGCCAGCGCCAAAGTTCACGGACAACCGCCAACGATCGATTGGATAATCCGGCGATGCCCGACACCCTTCGCCAGCGTTCGCGGCTGCGCGAGGTATCGACATCTCCCTGCCAAGCCAGCATTTCGGTTTCCATCCAAGCGACCCGGTTTAACTTGGTGAGTTGAGCGAACAGCTTGTTACGCATCGCTTCAAGATGGCGCACATCGTCCAGCGCGTATTCGAGTTGTTGCTTGTTCAGCGGCCGGCGTTTCCAATCGGTGCGAGTTTCACCTTTATTTAATTGTTGTCCGGTTAACTTCGACAACAGCGAACCGTATCCGGCAGGATAGTCGAATCCGGCCAGGCCCGCGGCGATTTGTATATCGAACAACCGTGTGGGCCGCTTGCCCGTGGCGTCGAGACAAAAACAAAGTTCCTCGCGGCCTGCATGTACGATCGTTTCGTGACCGTCGGCAACAATCAGATCCCAAAACGGTTGCACATTTTTGACGGCCACGGTATCGATGACCGCCAATCGCCCCGCCACGGCGACTTGAATCAAACAAAGGTCCGAGCGAAAAGTGTGTTCGGAGATAAATTCGGTATCAAACGCGATTGCCGCGGCCGAACTAATCTCGGTACAAAAACGGACCAGTTGTTCGTCAGTCGTGATATGATCGTAAGCCAAGTGATCGAGATCGGGGAATAGAGAATCGGGGTCGGGCAACAGGGGCAGGAAGTACGGTTATCTTAGCGAATGCCCGGTCAGCCGAGAAGTCGCTTGCTTGGTGGAACAAGGGTGTGCCACTGCTCCATCAGCCTCTGCGAAGCATGACCGGGGAATTCTGCAACGGATCATCGCAAGGAACACGTAGAGTGCATGAATTTTAGTTATCGCCCGCGTCGGTCGTTGGTTAAAGTGTGTAAATTGAAAAATGACCCGTCCGTAATCGAATTGCTACTTTTTGGAATGTCAACGCGTCACGAAGTCTTAGTCCGCTCAAATTCGCGTGCGCTGGTGATTGCGCTGTTCGCTCCGGTTCTGTTGATGATCATCGGCTTGGCAATCGCGCCGGTTTGGAAAGGTGGTGAGAGCTTCGAGCGATCCTGTATGGGATTCGGATTGGCTTTGATCGGAGGAGTGTTGACCTTGTTGCTCTTCTGGCACGGTCGGTTGCCGCGATTGGCTTACGACGGTCAGGCGTTGTTGGTCTATATGCGCTCCGGCGCGCCCATACACGTACCGATCGAAGTCATCGAATGCTTCTTTCTGGGAACAGGTTTGGTATCTTTGCCGGGGCGTGGTAAGCGGGAAGTGCAGATTTCGACTCTGATTGTTCGGATCGCCGAGCGCGCCACGGACTGGCACACGATGGATGTCAAACCGGCGCTCGGCACTTGGTGCGGAGGCTATATCAAACTGAGCGGAACCTGGTGCGAACCGCTGAGCGTCGAATTTGTGAACCGGTTGAATGCACGATTGGCCGAAGTTCAACGCGAACGAACGACCGCTAGTCTCGTCCAATCATGACCGAGATTTCGCCGCGACTGTTGGTGAGTGTTCGCGACGTGGCCGAGGCTCGTTTGGCGTTGAACTGTGGCGTCGATCTGATCGACATCAAAGAACCTCGGCTAGGATCGCTGGGCGCAGCCTCGACTGAAACTATTCGAACTATTGCGCAGGAAATCCACGGCGGTGCGAAGCTCACTGAGCGCAGGCCGCTTAGTGTTGCCCTGGGCGAGTTGCTACGCGAAGCGACTGATTCGTCTAGAGCGTTAGCCGCAACCCGACAAACCGCATCGTTTCAGTTCGCCAAAGTCGGTCTTGCCGGTTGTGCGACTCGCCCCGATTGGCCCGCTACATGGTCACGGTGTTTCGACTTTCTTCCTGCAAATGTGCGTCGAGTTGCCGTCGTCTATGCCGATCATCAACCGGCAGGATCGCCGACATTCGATGAGGTACTGCGCGAAACAATACCGCGCAGCGCGTCGGCTGTGTTGGTCGATACTTTCGACAAGCGCGGGCCGGGGCTGCTGCGGCTTTGGTCACCCGCCGAAATCATTCGCGTGGTCGCGACTGCCCGCGAGCAAGGGTTGACGGTTGTGCTGGCGGGTCAACTTTCACTCGACGACATTCCAAGCATCGCCGCGTATCGACCTGATTTTGTGGCCGTTCGCGGGGCAGCGTGTTTGCCGGATCGCAACGGCCGGTTGGACGCGGGACAGTTAGCTGAAATCGTATCGATGTTGGGTGTACAGAATATTTAGCCCGCCGTGAATTCGCAGCGGGTCGCTTTATATTCGTCGTGAGCTTGCTGGTACTCGGTCCATGTAGTTCCCCCCGCTATATTCACCGGGGGCTAAAGTAGCGACGCGCAACATGGAGAAGAATTTTCTTGACACGAACGTAGAAAAGCCGAAGATAGCCAGACGGAAACGGATTGTTTCGACAATCAGTAAATTTGTCGATAATTTCGCGACGCCGTCGTTATGACGTACTTGCGGTGGGCTGCCCCCAAGGATGGAAGCGGCGAGTGCTTTATCCTTGAAGGGGGAGATTCCCATGACGATCTCGGTGCTGGAAGCAGTTCGACAAGGCTGTTGGGATTTTGAGCCGCAAGAAGTTCGCGGCGAGCAGTTCGATTGTACGCAGGCACTGCCTGGCTCGACCGAAAAACTACAAGTCATGGTCGAACGCATGCAATCCGGGCTGCCGCTGTGGCATCCGGCTGACCCGTCGAGCCGCAGCAACGCGGGCGATGAATGATACATTGCGGCAAATATTCCGATCGTCCGATTGTGCATCTTGACGGCAATCGAACGTCGGGTCGATCGCAATCTAGGGTCGCGACTTTACAAGTGGGATGA
>JAYTAU010000112.1:0-5169 GCA_043737375.1 Planctomycetia bacterium | reverse complement strand
CTGCGGGTCGATCAATCGCGCGATATGGCGAAAGACTCGAAACAATATCCCGAGTTCACACCGCAGGTCGCCGGTGATTTGCGAACGTCGCTCGACCTGTTAGTCGAACAGGTCGTCTGGAGCGAAGCGTCCGACTTTCGGCAATTGTTGTTGGCCGATGCGTTGCCGATCAACGGGCGACTGGCCGGTTTTTTCAAAGTCGATCTGCCGGCCGATGCACCGTTTCAGAATGTCGCCTTCGACGCCAATCAACGCGCCGGAGTATTGAGCCACCCTTACATTTTAGCCGCCTTTGCGTATACCGGCACGAGCTCACCGATTCATCGCGGCGTGTTCATTTCGCGAAGTTTGCTTGGCCGCGTACTACGTCCGCCGCCGGAAGCCGTGACTCCGCTGGCCGCCGAGCTGCATGCGAACTTGACGACGCGCCAGCGGGTGGCCATGCAAACCGAGTCCGAATCGTGCATGAGCTGCCACGGCATGATCAATCCATTGGGATTTACGCTGGAGAATTTTGACGCTGTCGGTCGATTTCGGTCAGAAGAGCAGGGGCGGCCGATCGACGTTGCCGGCGGATATTTGACTCGGCAAGGAAAAGAGATCAAGTTTACCGGAGTCCGTGAATTGGCCCTGTTTTTGGCCGAGAGCGACGAGACGCATTCTGCCCTGGTCGAGCAATTGTTTCACAACGCGATCAAGCAACCGATTCGAGCTTTCGGTCCCAAATTGAGCGACGAGCTGCGTGATTCCTTCAAGAATAATAATTATAATATTCGCAAGCTGATGATCGACGTCGTAGTGAACGCGGCGATCGAGTAAGACGGAATTTATTCCGTGAAGCAACTTTCGTCATTTCGCCGTTTCGTATTTTCGTGATTCATTGCATCGAATGGGGTTGAGGGATTAACTCGGATCGCGAAATGTCGAAAGAGCGAAAACACGAAATGACTCAAGATTAAATTTTTTGTCGGCCGACGGCAGGAAACGGAATGAATTCCGTTTTACAGAACTAAACGGAATGTATTCCGCTTTACTTTAAGGGGAGCAATATCGTGGCATACTCCAATTCACGCCGGGCGTTTCTTCGCAATCTGGGTATCAGTGCCGCGGCCATGCCGTTCGTATTGAACCTGCCGAGTCTTTGTTTTGCGAATCAGCAACGCCGCAAGCAGCGACTGGTCGTGATCTTCAGCCCCAACGGCGTCGTGCCAAAAACTTTCTGGCCCGACGAAGAAGGGGAAAAATTTACCTTCAAAGAGAGCCTGTTGCCGCTGGAATCGCTGCGCGAAAAGACCCTGGTCGTGCATGGCCTGTGCGACAAGATTCGCGGCGACGGCGACAGCCACATGCGCGGCATCGGTTGTCTGCTGACCGGCATCGAACTGTTTCCCGGCAATATTCAAGGCGGTTCCGACACGCCGGCCGGTTGGGCCAGCGGTCGCTCGATCGATCAAGAGCTCAAGCGATATTTGCAAGCCAAAGACGACACCCGCACTCGATTCGGTTCGCTCGAGTTCGGCGTGTTGGTGCCCGAGCGTGCCGACACCTGGACCCGCATGGTCTACGACGGTGCCAACAAACCGATCGCGCCGATCGACGATCCGTACCAAATGTTCGGCAAGCTTTACGGACGGATGAAAGACCAAGAGAATCTGCGCAGCATTTTGGATGACCTGGGCGACGACCTGAAAAAAGTTAGCGCCGTGGTCAGCAAAGACGATCGCCAGTTGCTCGAAGAACATGCGGCGCTAGTCCGTGAGCTGGAGCAAGAGTTACGTCCAAGCAAAGAACAGGTCGGCCACGCCGTGCCCGAGCTTGAACTGGGCGTCAAGGAAGAGAACGACAACATGCCGCGCATCAGCAAGATGCAGATCGAGCTGATGGTCAGTAGTTTTGCCGCTGATTTTTCGCGCATTGCCACCTTGCAATACACCAACTCGGTCGGCAGCGCAAAAATGCGTTGGCTGGGCTTCGACGAAACGCACCACGAATTGTCGCATCATGAAGACAGCAAAATAGAATCGCAGGAGAAGCTGACCAAAATCAACACCTGGTACTGCGAACAGGTCGCTTACTTGGCCAAGCGTCTGGCCGAAACACCCGAGCCGGGCGGCGAAGGGAGCTTGCTCGATAACACGTTGATCATTTGGACCAACGAATTGGGCAAAGGTAATTCGCACACACTCGACAACATTCCGTTCGTCATGGTCGGCGGCGGGCTGGACTTCAAAATGGGCCGTTCGTTGAAGCTGCCCAAGGTGCCGCACAACCGATTGCTGCTCTCGCTGGCACAAGGCTTCGGTCACGACTTGAAGCGTTTCGGCAACCCCGACTACTGCGGCGACGGGCCGTTGACCGGGCTGACGTAGGATCAATTCTGGCGAGGGAAATCTTTACCACGGAGACACGGAGACACGGAGGAGGCAAGGGGGCGGGGAAGTGAAGGATAATTTCGTTATTCGGATTTTTACTTTCGTCATTCATTCGACATTTGGATTTCGACATTCGTCTGCTTATTCCCCTCTGTGACTCTGCGCCTCTGTGGTGAACTGATCTGCTTCGCTCATGTTCGACTTAACGGCCACGCAAGACGCGCTGCTGGAATTCCAGTTCGACGGCTGGTTGCTCTACGACTTTCGCGGCACCAATCCTTTGGCGCGGCGGATCGTCGATCTCGAACATGGCGGGATTAGCACGCGGCGCTGGTTCTACTTGGTGCCCCCGGTCGGAGTTCCGCGCAAACTGGTGCATACGATCGAATCGGCGGTGCTCGATCATCTGCCTGGGGAGCAGCATACCTATCTGACCTGGCAAGAACTTGAAGCCGGTGTGGCATGGCTGCTTAACTCCGTCGAAGACGTTGCCAAGCCTCGCGTCGCCATGGAATACGCGCCGGGCTTGTCGAACCCATATATCTCACGTGTCGATGCCGGTACTATCGAGTTTGTGCGTTCGCTGGGGGTCGAGGTCGTCAGTAGCGGCGACCTGGTGCAAATGTTCGAAGCCCGCTGGGACGACGACCAATGGACGATGCACCAACAAGCGGCCGTGTTGACGCGGCAAGCATACGACGTGGCGTGGGGCTTTATCGCCGAGCAAGTGCGCGCCGTCGGCCAGACGACCGAACTGGCAGTGCAGCGAGTGATTTTGGATTTCTTTGCCGCAAATAAGCTGGTGTGCGACAATCCGCCGATCGTCGGCGTGGGACCGCACAGTGGCGATCCGCACTACGAGCCGACGACCGAGCACAACGCCGTGATTCGTGAAGGAGATTTTGTGCTGATCGATCTGTGGGCCAAGCTCGATCAACCGCGCGCGGTCTACAGCGATCTGACCCAGGTCGGCTACGTGGGAAGAATTGTGCCCGAGCGGTTCGAGCAGATCTTTCAGATTGTCGCTGCTGCGCGTGACGCGGCGATCGAGCGCGTTCGCAGCGCGTTTGCGAATCATGAAGATATTCGCGGCTGGCAGGTCGATGCGGCCTGTCGCGCTATCATCGATCAAGCCGGCTATGGCCAGTACTTCATCCATCGCACCGGCCACAATATCGGGCAAGAGGATCATGGCAACGGCGCGCACATGGATAATCTCGAGACGCACGATGAGCGGCAAGTGCTGCGGCGGACCTGCTTTTCGATCGAGCCGGGGATTTATCTGCCCGAGTTTGGCATTCGTAGCGAAGTGAATGTGTATATCGACGGCGACGGACAAGTCCACGTTACCGGCGGCACGCCGCAGGAGCGTGTGCTGGCGGTGATGAAGGAATAGGGGTGAGAGGTGAACAGCGAGGGGGTGAGCAATTAAGGGGTGAACGAAAAATAACTTCCCGATATTTCCGACCCTCACCCCACCCTCTCCCAGAGGGAGAGGATTTTGTGAGAAAGTTATTTTTCGTTCGCCCCTAAGCCACGGATTGCACTCCGTGGGGAATTCGCTCGGACGTGGTTTCGGCTTTACTTTTCGTTCTTACGCTCCGCGTGGTACCGGGCTTCGGACGCTCTGCGTTTAAAAGTAGAACGCCGGTTAGGATTGCCGCGAAGCGGCGAAAGTACGTTCCCACGGAGACCGTGGGAACGAGTGAACTACCATAACCCGAAACGTCTGACAGGAAATTCCGTTGCCTCGATTTGGCCTCGCTCACGCGTCGGGTTAAGATAGGAGTTCGAATTTCACTACGCACTATCGAAAGTACTCCATGTTATCTCGACGTCTGATCCTCGGCTCGTTGGTGTTAGCGCTCTCGTGTTCCGTGGTTGGCGCGGCCTTTTTTGTACTGCGCGGTGTCGGCAGCAATATGTCGCTCTCGGCCGAAAAGTTTGTCGGCACGCTGTCCGAACAACAACGCGAACGCGTGGTTCTCGCTTTCGACAGCCCGAAGCGGGTCGATTGGCATTTCATTCCCAAGAACGACCGCAAGGGCTTGCAGATCAAAGACATGACGCCCGAACAACGTAAGGCGGCGCATGCGTTGTTGCAAAGCGCACTGAGCGAAGCCGGATACGACAAATCCGTGCAGATCATGGCGCTCGAAAATATCTTGCGAGAGTTGGAGAAGGATCGCAAAGGGGGCAACATTCGCGATCCCGAGCGATATTATTTCACGCTATTCGGAGCTCCGGCTTCACAAGGCAAGTGGGGCCTCAGCGTCGAGGGGCATCACCTATCGCTGAATTTCGTGGTCGCCGATAATCAAGTCGTATCGAGTACGCCGTCGTTCTTCGGCGCGAATCCGGCCGAGGTCAAAAAGACGTTCGAAGGTATGACTAAACTTGGCACGCGGGTGTTGGCCAAGGAAGAGGATCTGGCATTTGCGTTGCTGAAAAGTTTCGACGAGCAGCAGCGAAAAATCGCGGTGCTCTCGGATAAGGCACCCAAAGATATTCGCGGCGCAGCGGAAGCCCAGGCCACCGATGCCAAGCCGCAAGGTTTGCCCGTTCAAGGCATGACCTCGATGCAAGCGACCGTATTGCGAGAACTCATTCAACACTATGCCGACAACATGCCCAAAGAAGTTGCCGCCGAGCGGATGAAGGCGATCGACGACGCCGGCTGGGAGCGCGTGCATTTTGCTTGGGCCGGCGCCGACAAGCCGGGCATCGGTCATCAGTATTACGTACAAGGCCCGTCATTCTTGATCGAGCTCAATAACACGCAGACCGACGCCAGTGG
>JAYTAU010000111.1:0-5172 GCA_043737375.1 Planctomycetia bacterium | reverse complement strand
TCGGAGCCTAAGCGGCTCGTTCGCGAATTCCGGGTCTCTCCCGAATCGTACACGGTCGGCCAAGAAATCACGGTCGGCTTGTTGGGCGAAGTCAAAAGCGTCGATGTGACCGGGACCAGTAAGGGCCGCGGCACAGCGGGCGTAATGCGCCGCCACAACTTTAAAGGTCAACGCGCCACGCACGGCGTTAAGAAGGTACATCGTCACGGCGGTGGTACGGGCATGAACACGTTTCCTGCACGTGTGTTCAAGGGTAAGCGGATGGCGGGTCGAATGGGCAATGCCAAAGTCACCTCGCGTAATCTAAAGGTGGTGCGAGTCGATGGCGACAATCATCTGTTGATCATTCGCGGGGCGGTGCCAGGGCCGAATGGCGGGTATTTGTATATTCGCCCGACGAATGTGGTGCGGTAGAAATTACGAATTACGAATTGCAAATTACGAAGTGGGGCAGAAGTTTTGTTGTAAAGCCGCGATCAGTGATCGCGTTTCAAAGTGGGAAGAAGTCGGCGATTGGATGAGATTTGTGTCGGTTCAACGCGGGAATGGTTTATGGCAAGTCTAGATATATTCGATGCGACCGGAAAATCGGTTGGCAAATACGACATTGACCCCGGCATCTTCGCGGCGAATATCAATCGCCAGTTGCTGCACGATGCGGTCGTGATGTATCAAGCTAATTTGCGCCAGGGAACCATGGGCACCAAGAGCCGTGGCATGGTGGCCGGTACTACTAAGAAAATGTATCGCCAAAAAGGTACGGGAAACGCTCGGGCCGGTTCGATACGCAGCGGTATTCGACGTGGCGGCGGACATATTTTCCGCAAGGACCCGCGCGATTTCGGGTATCGCTTGCCGCGTAAGGCATTGCAGTTGGCGACCCGGATGGCGTTTGCCGCGCGGATTCAAGACAATGAAATCGTCGTGATCGACGAACTGAAGTTCGGCGCGCCGAAGACTAGTCAAATGGTCGATATCTTGCGGGCGTTGAAGGTCGATGGCCGCACGGTCTTGGTGACAACGGCCATGCCCGATGAAAATGTTTATTTGTCGAGCCGCAATATTCAACATGTCAGTGTTTCGCAAGTTGCGGATTTGAACGCCCATAAGATATTGGCCCCGCGACGTTTGCTGGTGACGCGAGCCGCGATGGACGCAATGAAGTCGGCTGCCGAAAAGATTACGGAAGAAAAGAAGCAGTATCAGACGGTTGAATAATGGGTGGATGGTGAAGGAAAAATGAAGCAGTTGGCTAGCGAGCGATAAGGAATTTCGGCGATGGCGACAGAAACGACGACTAACGAAACCGTAGGCAACGGGTTGCTCAATCCGCTGCTCGCGCCGCATCAAGTGCTGATCAAGCCGCTCGTTACCGAGAAGGGCATGCACCGCGCGACGCGCGTCAATGCGTATGCCTTCGAAGTCAACAAGCAAGCGACGAAGTATGACATTCGCCACGCGGTCGAAGAGTTGTTTAATGTCAAGGTCGTCAAGGTCTATATTCAGAATCGCAAGGGCAAGCCGCGCCGCAGTAAGTTCAAGACGGTGATGACCGGCGATTGGAAGAAGGCCATTGTCAAGTTGGCCGACGATAACAAAATTGATTTCTTTTAGTGTTTCATAGAACTACGCATCCTAACCCGAAGCGTTAGCGAGGAAGTGCCGACAGTTTGCAATTTGTCCTCGCTGACGCTTCGGGTTGGGATCGGATTTCAGAGCTTCGTAGAGTCCGCTCGAACGAGAACGATATATGGGTATTCGCCGCTATAATCCGACGACACCAGGCCGCCGCGGGGCGAGCGTCAGCGATTTCGCCGAGCTCACCAAGGGTGCCAAGCCTGAGCGTTCGTTGCTGGTTCGCAAGAAGAAAAAAGGCGGGCGCAACAACCAGGGTGTAATTACTGCCCGACATCGCGGCGGCGGTCATAAGCGGTTTTATCGCGTGATCGATTTCCGTCGCACGAAAGACGGAATTCCGGCCAAGGTCGATTCGATTCAATACGATCCGAACCGTAGTGCGCGCATCGCGCTGTTGAACTATGCGGACGGTGAAAAAGTTTATATTCTCGCTCCCGAAGGTTTGAAAGAAGGGGCCGAGATTATGAACGGTCCTGACGCGCCTCCGGCGATCGGTAATTGCATGCCGCTACGGAATGTGCCGCTGGGCATGGTCGTTCATAATATTGAAATGCAGCCCGGTCGCGGTGGCAAGTTGTGCCGTTCGGCGGGAACGAGTGCGACCTTGGTTGCACGCGAAGCCGAATGGGCGCAGTTGACACTGCCCAGTGGTGAAATTCGCCGCGTGCCCTCGGCCTGTCGGGCAAGTATCGGTGCGATCGGCAATTCGGATCACATGAATGTCGTGTTGGGTAAGGCAGGTCGTAATCGCTGGTTAGGTTGGCGTCCGCACGTTCGCGGTACGGCGATGAACCCGGTCGATCATCCGCATGGTGGTGGCGAAGGCAGAACGAAGGGTGGTCGTCACCCTGTTAGTCCGAGCGGCAAACTGGCGAAGGGTGGACGGACTCGCAAGCGTCGTAAGCCGTCGAACGCCTCGATCGTACGTCGCCGCCGTTCGCGCCGTTACGGCCAATTGAAGGTGTAAGTGTTTTTGTTCGTTCTGTAGGGAACGCGCTGCGTGGCGTTCCGGCAAAGCGAGTGATGTCAAAAATTCGAATAGCTAGAATCAAGTGTCACCGGAGACGAGTTGTAATCATGGGACGTTCGCTCAAGAAGGGACCGTTTGTCGACCCTAAGCTGTTTGCCAAGGTCGAGAAACTGAATGCCAAGGGTTTGAAAGAACCGATCAAGACTTGGGCCCGCGCCTGCACGATAATTCCCGAGTTCGTTGGTCAGACATTCATGGTCCACAACGGCAAGCTGCATCTCAAGGTGTTCGTCACCGAAGACATGGTAGGCCATAAGCTTGGCGAGTTTTCGCCGACGCGTACTTTCCGCGGTCACGGCGGTAAGGGCGGCAAGAAGTAAGAGACTAGAGGCTGGGGACTAGAGGCTGGGGACTCGGAAAAGTAGTCGGTTTGTAATTGATCAAGCGAAGGAGATACACCATGCCGTATCAGGCCACACATCGTTTCGCCCGCATCAGCGCCCGCAAGGTGCGTCCGTTGGCGGACCTGATTCGAGGCAAGTTTGCCGACGAGGCATTGGATTTATTGAAGTATCAACCTCAGCGGGGTGCGCGATTATTGGAAAAGGTGCTGAAAAGCGCCTTGGGCAACGCCGAGCATCAGCGGGCATCCAACCCGGAAAGCTTGGTCGTGACCGACGCTCGCGTCGAGGGAGGGCCGATGTTCAAGCGTGTTCGGCCACGAGCCCGCGGCATGGCATTTATGATCAAGAAGCGGATGTCGCACATTAAGGTGGCGCTGAGCGAAGTTTAGCGAAACGCGACGCTCTGTAGGGAACGCTCTCCGTGGCGTTCCGGAAGCGCCGGCGACTTTGACACTCGGACGTAGCTCGAACTAAACGAATCACCAAACCACCACATAGGATTCATTAACGATCGCTAGCAGTTCGCTCGACATCTCGATGACGTGCTGCTGGCTTATCGTTTAGGAAAATCAATCATGGGTCAAAAGGTCAATCCAACAGGCTTTCGCGTCGGCGTGATGGAAGGCTGGCGCAGTCGCTGGTACGCTTCGAAGGCGGAGTTCAAAGACCTATTGGCCGAAGACCGCAAGTTGCGGAAGTTCATCAAAGAGAAGTTCAAGTTTGCCGGCATTCCGAAGATCGAGATCGAGCGCACGCGTGACGAAGTCAAGGTGATTTTATTCGCCGCTCGGCCTGGCATTATCATCGGGCGCAAGGGCCAAGAGGTCGAGCGTTTGCAGGAAGAACTCCAAGGGCTGTTGGGTCGCCGCATCAACATCAAGATCGAAGAAATTTCGCGTCCGGAATTGTTTGCCCAATTGGTGGCCGAAGACATCGCCGAGCAGTTGGCCAAGCGTGCCAGTTTTCGCCGCACGATGAAGCGTTCGGCCGAAACCACGATGGAAGCCGGCGCGAAGGGGATCAAGATTCAGTTGGCGGGTCGCTTAGGCGGAGCCGAAATGGCGCGCCGCGAGAAGCAAACCGTCGGTTCGATGCCGCTGTCGACCTTGCGTGCCAAGATCGACTATGGCTTCACCGAAGCGGTGACCGCACAAGGAAACATCGGGGTTCAGGTTTGGGTTAACCAAGGTATGTACGAGGACGCTGCAAATGGCGCTGATGCCCAAGAGGGTCAAGCACCGAAAAAGCCAAAGAGGACGTATAAGAGGTGAAGCCACACGCGGTCATCGCGTGGTATTTGGCGACTTCGCCCTCCAGGCTACTCAGGGTGGTTGGCTCAGTGCACAAACAATCGAAGCGGGTCGTATTGCCGCATCGCAGTATCTGCGAAGCGAGGGGCGATTGTACGTCCGTGTATTTCCGCATAAGTCGGTGACGTCGATTCCGCTCGAAACCCGTATGGGTAAGGGTAAAGGCGAGCCGGAGTTTTGGGCTGCGGTCATCAAGCCGGGCACGGTGTTGTACGAAATCGGCGGCGTGAGCGAAGAGGCGGCCAAGCTGTGCTTTGCGCGCTTGGCTCATAAGATGCCGGTTCGCGTGCGATTTTTGCGTCGGCGAGCCACGTAGTAGGCAGGAATACGTGCCGTTGATGTAGGCCGGAATTTATTCCGGCTCGAAGTCGAACGGAATTCATTCCGTTCCTCATATTGTAAAGTGTTTGAGACAGAGTGATGCTTTGCGGCGCGGCCAGTTGCCCGCCCGATATTGGTTAGCGACACGAGAGATACCCAGCATGAGTAAGACATCCGAACTTCGCGACATGAGCGACGAGCAGGTTCAGTTGACCTGGAAAGAAGCGTCGGAAAATTTGTTCCGTCTGCGGTTGCAAGCCCAGACCGAACGGCTTGACGCTCCCAGCGAACTGCGCCGTCATCGTCGGTTGATTGCCCGTTGTCAAACGGTGCTGAGCCAACGCCGGATCGCCGAAGCCGACAAGTCTTTGCCGGTTGCGAGTGCGACCGCGAGAACGGGTGCGGCTGCTGCGACTAGCGTGAAGCCGAAGCGCCGCCGACCGCGTTCTGCTCGGCATCGTAAAACTTCGCAAGCGGTACAGAAGTAATCGATACAAATTGTCAGTCCATAGTAGTTCAGTCCGAAATC
>JAYTAU010000110.1:0-2026 GCA_043737375.1 Planctomycetia bacterium | reverse complement strand
TGCAATTCCTGCCGGCGCGGGCGGATTAGCTCGTCCATGTTCTCATTGAGCGGCGAATCGAACTTCGGCTGATCGGCTCGGGTCCACGGCAGTTCGATGGTAAATGTACTCCCTTTGCCCAATTCGCTTTCGAGAGAGACTTCGCCGCCGAGCAATTTGCACAGCTCTTTGACAATCGATAACCCCAAACCCGTGCCCGAATACTCTCGCGTCATGGCATCGCCGCCCGAGAGGACCGCCGTTCCTTGGCGGAATTTTTCGAAGATGGCAACTTGATCTTGTTCGCCGATACCGACGCCGGTGTCGGTCACGCTCATCCGCAAGGCACCCGTCGGCCCGTGCTTGGCGGCAACGACGATGCGGCCCCCTTCGGGCGTGAACTTAATCGCGTTGGATAGCAGGTTGTTGAGAATCTGTTGGACTTTACCTTGGTCTTGAAACAAAGCCGGCAGTTCCGCATCGCTCTCGCAATCGAGGTCGATGTTCTTGCGTTCGGCCAACGGCCGCGCCATGTCGCATTGAGCCGAAATCGTATGCTCGATGCGAAACTCGCTGAGGCGGACCTCCATTTTGCCGCTTTCGATTTTCGCCAAATCCAAAATATCGTTGATCATGTCGAGCAACATGCGGCCCGATTTTTGAATATTGCCGACGTAGCGGCGCTGCTTGTCGTCGAGTGATTTGATCGAGCCCAACACGTCGCTAAAGCCGATGATGCTATTGAGCGGCGTGCGCAGTTCGTGGCTCATGGTGGCCAAAAAGTCGCTCTTCAGCCGGTTCATTTCGTAGAGCCGCATGTTGAGCTGGGCCAACTCGTCGACCTTGCCGTCGAGATCACCGTTCACCATGCGCAACTCAAGTTGCGCATCGACCAGCCCCCGCACCATTTTATTGAACGCCTTGGCCAGGTCTTCGAACTCGTCGCCGGTTTGAATGTCGGCGCGGGCTTGCGTGTTGCCGTGGGCCACTTCATCGCTGATGTCGCGCAGATGCTTGAGCGGCTTGACGATCACGTAGCGCACGATGGCATAGGCCGCCACCATCGCCAGGAAAACCGTGACGATGGCCGTGGCCAGCAAAATCGCGCGATTGAGATTGATGGCTTTTTGAGTTCCAGTATCGGGAACGATGACCTTGATGACTCCGATCAGGTCGCCGTTTTTGAGTACTCGCGCGCCCGCGGGCCCCTGGCTTGCCATTACTGTGCCGGACAAGTCGCGGGTAATATGACAGCCCAGACACTGCTGGTCGTTGGCCCAGACCGGGCGAAAGTATTGATATTCGGCGCGATCGTCGGGACGGTTCTCTCGAAAGGTGCCCGACTTTTCTCTGTCGGGCGTTTTGGCTTCGTCCGTCGCCTGATGCGGCTGCATGCGGAGAAACTCACTCACCACGTTTTTGTCGTAGTCGGTTTTGGGATGCTTGTTGTTATCCAAACTGTTGGGGTTGAGTACTTCCCAGCGATAACGCTGCTCCGACTGCCAGGTTTTGTGCCAGCTATCGACGACATCTTTGCCGCCGGGCGGTTCGTAGGCGGTCCAGTGGATGCGCGACAAAATTCCATCGGTAAAGCTGCTGGCGCTGCCGCGCGTATTGTCATAGACCAACTGCTGGGTTCGATCTCCATACCACCAGAAGCTGGCCGAGATCAACACGGCCAAACAGGCCCCGAATAACCAACGGCATTTCCGCTCGAGGTTGGTCTCGCCCAGCACGCGTTTGAAAGATCGGTACGACAAGAGAGGGGTCGGGGATCAGGGGCTGGGGGTCGGGAGCTCGGGAGTAGAGGCTCGGTACTCGAGCCACCATGTAAAGCCGCGATCAGTGATCGCGATCTAGATGGCGTTCGATCACCCTTTCAATGTTACGTGACCGCGCTGGGCGAAGCCAGATGAATCCGACCGGGACTCGAAGTCTTATCTCCGATTTCCGATTTCCCAAATCCGATTTTTTACTCCGTGGGGGGGGGGGGGGGGGGGGGGGGGGGGGGGGGGGGGGGGGGGGGGGGGGGGGGGGGGGGGGGGGG
>JAYTAU010000109.1:0-5175 GCA_043737375.1 Planctomycetia bacterium | reverse complement strand
GGCTGCTGAATATGCGGCATGCTAACTGTAGCAGACCGGTTGCGATGGTCCGCTCGCTGCTCGTCCTGCTTGTCTCATTGCTTTTCGGACAGGCATCGCCTGCGGCTGAGCAAACGGGCAGCCCTCAGCATCGGATCGCGACCGATGCCCCTTTCGATGACGCAGCGATCGAGTTTTTCGAGAAGAAGGTCCGGCCGATTTTGGCGGCGAGGTGCTATGAATGCCATAGCGCAATGTCGGCAGAACCGAAGGGAGGTCTGCGACTTGACTCGCGGGCTGCGGCACTTGCTGGCGGCGAAACCGGCCCGGCAGTGAAGCCCGGCAAATTAAAGGGGAGCCTGCTGATCGATGCGATCGACGCGCAAGAACTATATGAGATGCCTCCCAAGGGCCGTCTGCCCGCCGAGGAAATTGCGATCCTGAAACAATGGGTCGAGCGCGGTGCGCCCTGGCCTAAGGAAACCCAGGGATCGACCGCCGCCGTAGCCTCAACGCAGAAGAAGTTCGATCTGGCGGCGCGCAGGCAGCAACATTGGTCCTGGCAACCGATCCAGTCGCCGCCGCTGCCCGACGTTAGTAACTCTGCCTGGGCGAGCAAGCCGATCGACCGCTTTGTATTGCAAAAGCTCGAAGCTGCCGGCTTGTCGAGTGCTGCCGCGGCCGACAGACGGGTGCTGATTCGCCGCGCATACTTCGATCTCATTGGGCTGCCGCCGACACGACAACAGATCGCCGACTTCCTTGATGACAGTTCGCCCGCAGCATTCGAGAAAGTGGTCGACCAGTTGCTGGCATCGCCGCAGTTTGGCGAACGTTGGGCGCGACACTGGATGGACGTGGTCCGCTATGCCGAAACGCGCGGCCACGAGTTCGATCCGCTAATACCCCATGCCTGGCAGTATCGCGATTATTTGATCCGTGCGTTCAATGCCGATGTGCCGTTCGATCAGTTTTTGACTGAACATCTGGCCGGTGATCTGCTCGACAAACCCCGAACCCATTTGACCCTCGGTTGGAATGAATCGATTCTTGGCACGGGATTTTGGTTTTTGGGCGAGGAAGTGCATTCGCCGGTCGACATTCGCCAAGACGAAGCCGATCGCATCGACAATCGGCTCGACACTCTGACTAAGGCGTTTCTGGGCGTGACCGTGGCTTGTGCGCGTTGTCACGATCATAAGTTCGACGCCATCAGCCAGAAAGATTATTACGCTTTGGCCGGCTTCATCACCAGCGGCACGTATCGACAAGTCAGGTTCGAGTCACAACTGAGCGAACAGCGCGCTGCCGCCGATTGGCAATCCCATCAGCGCGAAGCAAGGCCGAAACTACTCGCACAATTACTCGAGGCCGAGCGTCCGACGCTCAACCAGTTCGCAAGCTACTTACTTGCGGCACGCGACGCGCTGCTGAAGAGCGACGATCGTGATCGCCGACCCGCGTACCTTGAGAAGCTTGTTGCGGAACGGAATTTGGACCGCCGCGTCATCGAGCGATTGATCGCCGAATTATCAATCGCCAAAAAAAATTCACAACACCCGTTGCACCTATTCGCGATCGTCGCTGCAGAACCGGGAACCGATCAATCGGCTGGGTATCGGAAAGCGATCGAACCGCTGCTGGCGAAGCATCGACAAACATTGTTAAAGGCGGATGTCACTCAATCCAAGCACCAGGTTATCGTCGACTATCAAACCGCGCCTGCCGAGCAGTGGTATGCCAACGGTATCGGATTCGGTCTCGCCCCGTTGCGTGTCGGTGATATTGTGTTCGATTTGCTCAAGCCCGCGGCGACTCGATTGCGAGTCGCTCGTCACGCCGCGGCCGAATACGCGCCGGTCTGGGAAGATCTAAAAAACACCGATCGTCGCGAACGCGATCATGGTGCGCTGGCATCGTGGGAACGCAGCACCGCGACACTCCGCACTCCGCGCGTCGTATTGCAATCGGGCAAGCTCTGGTATCTGGTGCGAGGTAGCGGTCGGGCTTATGCACCTGTCGATTCACATTTGTTAATTGCCGGCCCATTGCATGACAAACTTATCAAAGAATGGGAATTGAAACCGGGCGAATGGAAATGGATCGGCCACGATCTGTCAGCTTATGCAGGCCATCGAACACATATTGAATTTTCGCCCAAGCCGGTTAAGCACGATGCAACCGGCTACGGGGATCTGGCCGTCCGCATGGTGATCGACTCGGCCGACGAGCCGCAGCTGCCGGCTGATTCGAATCAGCTGATCTACGGCGCGATCAGTAAGTCGCGCGTGCAAGATGTCGCCACATTGGCCAACGCCTATCAAGATCTATTGATCAATGTCAGCACGCTTGCAATCGCCAATACCCAACCGCCGACCGATGAGCTTGCCGATCGCGCGGCGCTATTGGATTGGCTGACGAGTCAGCACGAGATGCTCATATCGCCCGATTCCAAGGCTGCCAAGGAACTGGCAATCTCGATTGAAAACAGCACGAAGGTTATCGCGGCCCTGAAAGAAATCTGCAAAGCGGATGGTCTGACTGCACCGGCCATGTTCGAAGGCAACGGCATCGACGAGCCGCTGTTGATTCGTGGCAGCAGTAAAACCCCCGGTGAAATAGTGCCTCGACGTTCGCTGGAAGCCCTCGGCGGCGCGCACCCACAAGGTTACGGAAAGGGGAGCGGACGACTGCGGCTGGCCGAGCAAATGTTGTCGCATGATAACCCGTTGGTCGCGCGTGTGGCCGTGAATCGCGTTTGGCATCATCTGTTCGGACGTGGCATCGTGCCGACGGTTGACAATTTTGGCGTGCTGGGCGAGCGTCCCAGTCACCCCGAATTGCTCGATTGGCTCGCCGATGACTTTCGCTCGCGGCAGAAATGGTCGGTCAAGCAATTGATCCGTACCATCGTGCTGTCGAACACGTATCGTATGTCAGACGGCAGCGATGCTTCGTCAAACTCGGAAATCGAAGCTCATGGAAAAGCCGCGCAGCTCGACCCGCAAAACGTGCTGCTGCATCAACGGCCGGTACGTCGGCTGACGGGCGAGGCAATTCGCGATACGCTACTCACCATTTCGGGCAGGCTCGACCGCAAGCAGTATGGCGTGCCGATTGAAGTTCATCTCACCCCGTTCATGGAAGGCCGTGGTCGCCCGGGACAGTCGGGACCACTCGACGGCGCGGGCCGACGCAGCATTTACACTCGCGTGCGGCGGAATTTTTTGCCGCCGATGATGTTGGCTTTTGACACGCCGGTGCCGTTTTCAACCATCGGCCGGCGATCGGTGTCGAATGTTCCGGCCCAAGCGCTGGTGATGATGAACGATCCGCTGGTCGTCGAACAGGCCAAATTGTGGGCCTCGCGTGAATTGGCCGCCGACGGTTCTCCCGCAGAGCGTGTGCGGCGCATGTACGAATCCGCATTTGGTCGCCCGCCAAACGAAACTGAGTTACAACGGGCATTGGAGTTTGTTGAAAATCAAACTGCGTTATCCGACATCACTGCCGATGAACGAATGAAACAGGCCGCTGCTTGGGCCGACTTTGCGCATGTATTGTTCAATGCCAAGGAGTTTGTGTTTGTGCGATGAACATTCTAGTGAGCGGCCGGGAATAACCAGGCCCTTCACTGAATGCGACAATATTCTTCAACGCCACTGCCATGCATCATTGCCACAACTTTATCGAACGGCCGCTTTCTCGGCGTGACATGCTGTCGCGTTCGGCAAACGGTTTCGGCGCGCTGGCGCTGGCCGCGCTAATGAAAAATAACGTACTGGCTGCCGATGCTTCCGCAGCGACGCAGCCGCCCCGGCCCCATCATCCGCCGCGGGCAAAAAACGTTATCTTTCTGTACATGGACGGCGGGCCATCGCAGGTCGATACGTTCGACTACAAACCGGCGCTCGAAAAGTACAACGGTCGCAACCCGCGCGAGGTGATCGGCAAAGTCGAGCCGACTCAGTTCGCCAACGTCGGCGGTGTGTTGCAATCGCCGTGGAAGTTCAAGCAACACGGTCATAGCGGGGCTTGGGTTAGCGAATTGTTTCCGCACGTGGCAACAGTCGTCGACGAACTTGCCATCATCAAGTCGATGACCAGCGAATTTTCCGAGCACACCTCGGCTAACTACTTTTTGCACACCGGCTCGGGCTTACAAGGTCGCCCTAGCATGGGTGCCTGGCTGGGCTATGGTTTGGGAAGCGACTGCGACAATCTGCCGGGATTTATCGTGCTCAACGGGGGACTGATTCCGCCCGGCGGCTTGGATAATTTCACGAACGGCTTTCTGCCCGCGACATTTCAAGGCTCGTTCTTCAAACCCGAACTACCCGGAGTGGCAAACGCCCGGCCGACCGAACGCTCGTCCGATCAGCAAGCACGCAAGCTGGCATTCATGCGGCAAATGGACCGGCAGTACGCCGCGCAGCTTGGCAAACCCGACGCGGTCGAAAGTTCGATTGCCAACTACGAGCTGGCGTTTCGGATGCAATCCGCCGTGCCGGGTCTGATGGATCTCTCGCAAGAGACGACTACCCTCAAGCGGGCCTATGGTTTCGAAGCGGCGTATCCGCAAACGCGTACCTTCGCCGCACAATGTTTGCTAGCGCGACGGATGGTCGAACAAGGAGTGCGGTTTGTCGAGTTGACTTGTCCCGGCGGCAACGGCGATCGTTGGGATCAACATGGTGATCTGCGCGATGGCCACGATAAGAACTGCAAAACAGTCGACCAGCCCATAGCGGCGCTGATTCGCGATCTTAAACAGCGCGGGCTGTTGGACGAGACTCTGGTCGTGTGGGGCGCGGAGTTCGGCCGCACACCTTTCGCACAAGGCACCGACGGTCGCGATCACAATCCCTTTGGATTTACCATGTGGATGTGCGGCGGTGGTGTGAAGCCCGGCATCAGCTACGGCGCGACCGACGAATGGGGTTATCGCGCGATCGAGAATCGTACGACCGTACACGACTTGCACGCAACGATGTTGCACTTGTTGGGCATCGATCACAAGCGACTGACGTTCCGCTACAGCGGTCGCGATATGCGTCTGACCGACGTGCATGGCACGGTGATGCAAGAGATTTTGATCTAAGGACCGACCGATAAATAACTTCCGGATTCAAGGTTGGGGTCGAACGACATAGTTCCAGGTTGGCAGGAACGTGTCGCGTTGTAAAGAACTGGCTT
>JAYTAU010000108.1:0-5184 GCA_043737375.1 Planctomycetia bacterium | reverse complement strand
ATTCGCGGCACGCTCTGCACCGGCAGCTTACTGCTAGCGGGCTGTGCGCTGCCGCGCGGGCCGGTCGATTTCGATCCGATCATTCCTCGACCGCTCTTGAGCAGATTCGGTCACGACAAATGCCGCGATCAGCCCAACTGCGATCAGGCGGCAGCCCGAGCGCAGCCGATGCCCCCACCGCCCATGCCGGCAGGCACTGGCAACGGAGTATTACCTCCAGTGGCCAAATTTCATCCAGTACCCACGCGTAACGTCTTTGCTCCGGAATTGCCACTGATCGAGCGGCCCATCACGACTGAGCCCGATCAATCGCCGATGCCCATGCCGCGCGTTGAAACGCAATCGTCGCCGAAACCTGAAGTTTCCAAGCCTCATCAAGCTAAAGTGCCGGCAAACGTCGCAGCAAAACTGACGTCCGATAATTTAACGTCCGTAGTGACTGCGGGTCAGAAAAAATTAAACGCTCCATCCGTGAACAACGTCGTGCCGGCATCGGCTAGCGAGCCGGTTCGTCCCGCCAAGTCTGCCGGACTGCTATGGCGTGCGCCAGTCGCTAGCGAGACTGCGAATGCTAGTCAACAAGCGACTACTTCTGACGAATCGGCGACAGCGTCTGCGCCTTCTGCTTCGGCAACTGTCCGGCCTAATCCGCTACGTTCTCAGGATGCCGACGATGCAACCGAAAAGTTGGATAGTCCCCCGAACCGACCAATCGATGTGCTTGCATCAGGCACTCGATTACGTCGCTAAGGGATCGACCGATAAATAACGTCCCGATTTCAAATCTGCTAGCACGCCGAGAAGCAACTTCCTTACTTTGCGTCTCTGCGCGAGGCTTTTCTTTCGTCCGCTTCCTTCAGCTTTCGCGTTTTCGTGATCTGTCCGAAGTGCAAATCAACGGTTATGCGAATCGCGAAAAATCGAAAGTGCGAAAGTACGAAAGTACGAAAGTACGAAAGTACGAAAGTACGAAATGATATTTGTCGTCCTGATTTCTTTGCGTCTCTGTGCCTCTTCGCGAGGCTTTCGTTCGCCCCTCAGCCCGCCAGCTTGGCATTATTCCGCGACATGTCACAAATTCCCGAAAATGCGGAATAAATCCGTGCTAAACTTGTGCGACATTTATTCGTAAACCCAAGTGATTATTGCACTTCGGTAACGCTGAGCGATCGAATATCTCGCGAATTATTCCGCATATTGCCCTGCTTTAGTGCGCACTTGCGTCGGCTTGTTTCGCCGATGGGATGGGTTGACGCAGAGTCATGCAGGATAGAGTCATGCACGATAGATTTTACCGCACCTGCCGGCCTGATTTCAATGCTGCCGTAGGACGGATTTCATTCCGTCTTCCAGCATCGATCGACCGCGCAAACGGAATGAATGCAAACGGGATGAATTCCGTTTTACTTTCGTAAATCAGGCGGTGTGAGCGTCTCGAAAGTAGGCCGGGATTTTTGTTGGGCACAATATGCCGTAAATCCTTTATCACCCGGTAAAGCCGGGGCTGATCACGGAATTGTCGCCGACTTGGTACAGCATCTACAAAACTGACGCTCACACGTATCCCCGCCTTGCGCCCGACTTTGCGCGAGATCTTTTCGGGCCTTTGCAGCGCGATAGCAAGCTATGCGGCTCATTTGAGCGACTTGAGCATGAATTGCCGAAGTCAAGGTTCCCACCTGGTAAATTGGGTCGGCTATTCCGCCGATGGTCGCAGTAGTTGAAGGGGCTTTGCTTGCCCAGCCGATCCTACAGGTGCAAGCGAAGAGTAGCTGGGCCGCGCAATTGTGTCGTGCTATCGAAATGCACGTCGCGACTGGCACGCGCACGCCGATCATGCCCCTTCAGACCACGACGAGCCTTCATGCGCTTAATTCCCGCCTGTTGCACGATGCGCACTTTCGGTTGGCCGTCCCGTTGGGCGACTGTTTTAGCCGGACTGGTATTGTTGACTCAAGCCACGGTAAGTAGTGCGACGGAGCAGCGTCGTACGGCCATCGTCAAAGCAGTCGAAGCGGCCCGCGATTCCGTCGTCAATATCCACGGCCAGAAAACGATTAACCCGGCCGACGATCACGGCCCCCGAGTTGGTGAATCCCCTCGCCGAGTCAACGGTATGGGCACCGGAGTCGTCGTCGACGAACGGGGCTATATACTGACCAATCATCACGTGGTCGACGGCGTGCGACGCATCGAAGTCACCATGGCCGACAAATCGACGCACGTCGCACAATTGATCTCGAGCGACCCGATCACCGATCTGGCCGTTATAAAAATCAACGCCACGCGCAAGCTGCCGACCATGACCGTCGGTACAAGCGACGACTTGATGATCGGCGAGCAGGTCATCGCCATGGGCAACGCCTACGGTTACGAACATACCGTGACCCGCGGAATTATCAGTGCGTTGCACCGCTCGGTTCAGGTTAGCGATGCGCAAAGCTACGAAGATCTGATCCAAACCGACGCCAGCATCAACCCGGGCAATTCGGGCGGGCCGCTGATGAATATCGACGGCGCGATGATCGGCATCAATGTCGCCGTGCGAGCCGGCGCCCAGGGGATCGGTTTCGCGATTCCGGCCGACAAGGCGATGCAAATCGCCTCCGAACTGATGAGCGTGCAACGCTTGGAAAATCGTTGGCACGGGGTTGTCGCTAAACCAAACGCGGGAATCGGCGACGGTTTGATTGTGCAAGCGATCGAAAAAAACAGCCCGGCTGAGAAGGCCGGATTAAAAATCGGCGACGTGATCAAGAACGTTCAGGGCACGGGGGTGGCACGTTCGCTGGATTTCGAACGTGCGTTGCTCGGTCAAAAGTCAGGTGCCGAATTCGAAGTCAGCGTGGATCGCAAAGATCAGCCGGTTAAACTCAGCCTGGCCCTAACCAGCCGATCGAAATCGATCTCGACTGAGCCGTCGGATCCGGTTTGGGATCTTTTGGGCTTACGGCTGGCGACGATTTCGGCCCAGCAATTCAAGCAATACAACAGCCGATATCGCGGCGGGCTAGCGGTTACCAACGTTCGCCCCGATAGTCCGGCTGCCAAGCAAGGTATTCGCCGCGGCGACGTGCTAGTGGGGATGCATGTGTGGGAGACCATTACGCCGGATAACGTCGACTATATTCTCAGTCGTCCCGATTTTGCCGAGATTGAACCGGTGAAGTTCTATATTTTACGTGGCAGCGAGATTCTGTACGGGCATTTGGCCGTGACGAATGCTCGGCGGTAGATAATTAGTCAAACGTAGGAGCGGCTCACTGGATGTAGGAGCGGCTTCCCAGCCGCGACCAATGCAACGCGAATTTCGCCGATGGGAATCGTTTCCTACAATCAAGCGAATTTTCGCCGATGGGAATCGGCTCCTACATAAGACGATTCGAAATCGATCTTGAACCCCTCGCAATCAGCCTATCTCCGACTGACACTTTCCGATACCATGTCCGGCCAGATGCCAGCACTCTTGCCTGGCTGGCGACTTGTACCTGATAATGAACCGCCGCACGAGGCCCTTGTGAATCTTACGACGCAAGCATACGGCCGCAGTTCAGCCACAGGTCAGGTTGCAGCTAGCAACGCGCAGGCATTATCGAGCAACGCTCGGACATCATGGAACAACGCTTCGTCGGCTGGCTTCGGGATCGGCTTGGCGGGCACCCCCAGTTACGGTTGGGGCCCGGCGATGACGCCGCAATTCTACGGTTGGGCGACCGCGCAGAATGCGTTGTTACGACCGATCTCCTCACCGAAGGCGTCGACTTCATCCTCGGACAGGTCAGCCCGCGCCGCATAGGGCATAAGGCACTGGGTGTGAATCTGAGCGATCTGGCCGCCATGGCAGCACGCCCGTTGGCCGTAGTCATCTCGCTAGCATTGCCGCGACGAGGTGCGTACGAGCTAGCGATTGAGCTGTACGAAGGTCTGTTGCCGCTCGCTGAAAAGTATGGCGTCGCGATTGCCGGCGGCGATACGAACACCTGGGACGGCCCGCTGGCCATCAGCATTACGGCGATCGGCGAGACGACCGACCGCGGGCCGTTGGTTCGCAGCGGTGCCAGGGCAGGGGACCGGATCATCGTCACGGGACAATTCGGCGGCAGTATTTTGAGCCGGCACCTGGATGTGGAGCCGCGTGTGAACGAGGCATTATTGCTGCATCGCAATTACGCTCTTCACGCGGGCCTCGATTGCAGCGACGGATTGTCGCGCGACCTGGCGCGAATTTTGGAAGCAAGCGGCTGCGGAGCGATAATCGATTTAGGTCACGTTCCGATTGCCGCGGCGGCGGTGGAATTATCTGAGCAACGCAACGACGGTCACACACCGCTCCACCTTGCGCTGTGCGACGGCGAAGACTTCGAACTAATTCTTGCCGTTCCTCCGAGCGACGCCGCGCGAATGATCGCCGAGCAGCCGCTAATGGATCAAGTATCAGGCGGCGTTCGTTTGACCGACATCGGCGAATACATCGACCGGACAGGATTGTTCTCACGCGATGCGACTGGCAACGTCTTGCCGCTCGAACCCCGCGGCTTCGAACACGGCGAGTAAGTACAATTTACCACGGAGGCGCGGAGACACGGAGCATGATGACACTTTTATCACACGACTCCGCCAATATTAAGGCGTAGTTTTCCAAATGAATTTCACGGCATCATTTTGGAATTCGCTGTTCAACTATAATCGCGACCGTGGATATCCATTTGCTTCCATCATTTTCGTTTCTCCGTGCCTCTGTGTCTCCGTGGTGAATAAATTTTTGATTTGCATATGAACGACGAGTTTGTTTTTTTGGCGAATGACGAAGCAGCGACCGATCGTTTCGGAGCGGCGCTGGCGGCGGCATTGCCGCGGGGAGCCGTGGTCGCGTTGAATGGCACCCTTGGCGCAGGCAAGACGCGGCTGGTCCAGGCGATCGGCAAGGCGATGCAGCTCGACAAGCGAGAAGTCATCAGTCCGACGTTTGTACTGTTGCACGAGTACGATGTACCGAATGATTCAACTCGGGACCAAGCCGCTAGCTTGTCGCGGCCCACGAAGATTTATCATTTCGACGCGTATCGGCTGAAGGACGACGACGAGTTCTTGGCGCTCGGCCCTGACGAGTACTTTGAGAGCGAAGGCTGGACGATCATCGAATGGGCCGATCGAATCGCCAACTGTCTGCCGCGCGATCACATA
>JAYTAU010000107.1:0-5185 GCA_043737375.1 Planctomycetia bacterium | reverse complement strand
TATCCGTCGTCGGGTTTTCGTGGACGCCGTCGAACAAAACGGTTTCGATTCCGGCACGGCGCAATGCGGACAACCCGCGTTCGGTGTGTCCGGCGGCGACAATGCCCGGATCGCTGACGACCAGCGCGCGGCGTGCTCCCAACTCGCCAGCCAAGTCGCCGAGTGTGTCGACCCGATCAGGGCCGAACACGATGCGGGTGCGAGGATGGAAGTCGAAGGACTGCATGGGGGTCGGGGATCGGAGGGCAGGGGTCGGAGGGCAGGGGTTAGGGCTTGCTGTTAGTTCTTCATTAGTTTCGCTTTGAGTGAGCGTTGTAAAGCACGAAGCATCCGTCCTAGTTCGATCATTTTCAATTGAAGTTCGTCTGACTGCGACTTGGTACAGTAATCAAGGCGTCCAGCAATCACTTGGTGCGTTTCCGCTTCCCCTAACGAGCCAATCGCGACTGACAAGTGATATAAAAATTCCTTCTCGTCGAATCGCGTTGATGTCCTTCCGCAACATTCGCGGGGACAGAAACCATTGCGAGTTGCAATTGACTTGTCAAACCATACTGCTCGATCTTGGGGAACTCACGAGTCAGCTTGTAAACTTCCTCGACTACTTCAATACCAAGTTGCCACACACGTAAGTCCCGAAAACTTTCGATACTCATAGTCATTGCCCTCGGCATTGATCGTTATGCTTCTGCCGCCGACCCCTGATCCCCGCCCCCGAGCCCGTACAATCAATCGCTGAGCCAAGCGACCTCCAACCCCTGCCCCCCGATCCCCTACAATTGGTAGCTGGCCGAGCGTCATTCAAACCCCCGACCCCTGATCACCGAGCCCGAGCCACTAAACTCGCACTCCAACCAACAACTTTTCCTTCGGTACTTGATACGCCCGTGCGCGGTACAGAAACTCGACAATGTTTCCTTCATGTGGCTGCAGCCAATCCAGCCGCGTAGTCGGGATCGGGCCGATGTTCAAGCGATCGATTTGCACCGCGTCTGTCAGTTCTTGCTGCCACGCGGCGTTATCGGTGATCGCCGTGCCGACGAGCGTGTAGCCGATCTTCTCAAGCATTTGCGCTTGCGGGCATTCGACCACGGTGACAAACGGAAACATGTACTCCGCGCGAACCACTGCCGGGTCGGGTGTCTTCGCGTGGGCCACGACCGGCCGCAAGTACGCACAGCGATCGCGCTCGATCAGTCGTGGTCCGTGCTCGGCCGTCATATGCGAAACGCCCGACTCACCCAAGTCCTTTTCGATCGCCTTCCAAATCGCCGCCGCCGCGCCGGGAGTTGTAAATGCCGCCAGCTTCGCCTCGGGATCCTCGGGCAGCTTGGCGTCGATCGGGCCGAGTCGGTCGGCGATGGCCTTGGCTATCTCTTTGGTGTGCCGCGATGCCCAAATTGTCGAGGCGTTGATGCACCCGCGCCCGCTGTTGGTGGCCACGCTCTCGCACATCAAGTCGAGAAACTCGGGCCAGCGATCGACCACGTCGTCGCCGAGCAAGACTTTGCTGAAGCCGGGGCCGTGAACTTGCACCTTCGGATTGCCCTTGTACTGTTCGACCGTTCGCGCGCTGCCGAAGATCATGCTCCGGTCGCTGCTCGACAGCACCGCCGGGCCGACATCGTTGCTGCCCGGATAAATCGAAATCGCTTCGCGCGGAATGCCGGCCTCGGTGAACGCGGCGGTCATGCGATACGGTGTCCACGGCTCCGACGAACCGGGCTTGATGACCAGCCCGATCTGCAGCGGAATCACCGGCAGCCAGAGCGTGTGCACGCCCGGCGAGTTACTCGGCAGCACTAGCCCGATGGCGTTGCACTGTGCCTGATAACTGACGATCACGCCGCGCTGTTCGACGCCGTAGCCGCGCGAAAGAATGGAGAGCGGCAACCCGCGCGTTAGTGCATCGAGCACTTTATCCATGTTCGAGAGCACGAAGAAATTCTTCTGCATGTTGGCCCGACAGAGGCTCTCGGGTATTCCGGTGCTGCCCGACTGCGCGTGAATGAACTGCTCGGGCGATTGGGTGCCGTCGCCCAGAGGGAGCGTGCCGTTGAGGTACAGCTCGGCGGCGGTCTTCATCATTTCGATGAGCTGCTCGGGCGAGAAGTCACGCAGCGCGGCCCGCGCCTGCTTGGCATGGCGCATATCGCGAGTCAGCATGGCGCCATTGGCCAAGCTCATCTTGGCGATCGGCTCGCCGGTGATGAAGTGCGTGATGTCGACTTTTTCGAGCGAGTCGTAGGGCTTGCCCCAACGGAGAACTGGTAGATGCATTTGGAGTGCGGAGTTCGGAGTGGGTAGTGCGGAGTGAAGGAAGGCAGTGCGGAGTTTGGAGTGGGTAGTGCGGAGTGAAGGAAGGCAGTGCGGAGTTCGGAGTGAGTAGTGCGAAATAAGGAAACGCTATTTTGCGGCGCGGGACGTTCGGATCGACGATATGACCATTGCAAGAATCTCGTTGGCTTCTTGGATCAGAGGTATCAAAGTTTTGCTGCTATTACCTTGGCGTCAATTAAGAGTTCTAACCAAAAGATCGATTCATCAATCTCCTCTTCGACGATGCCGAGTTTAGCACGAAACTCTGCCGGGCTTCGTGAACGGCATGCGGCGCGATAATTCGCGCCAACCGATGTTCCGCAACGAAGCAATTGATGGCCGACATGCTTGACGGTGCGCGTCTCAGGCAAGCTTTCAATAAGCCGAACGATGCGTAGCGCGAATGCCTTTGTGCGGGGACGAAGCTGCTCACGCGGAGATGCAGCGGACGAAACTCTTGGAACTGTTGACATGTATCGCTCCACACTTCCACTTCGAACGCCACTCTTGAATTCACTCCGCACTACCAACTTCGTATTCCGCACTCAGTAAACACCCACCGTCGTCCCTTCCGCCAATTCATGAAACGGCCTGACGCCGCTTACGCCGTCCCACGGATATTTTTCATACGGCTTCTCGCGCTCCCCCTCATCACGCTCCATGAACCCGGGCACGAAGAACTCTTTGGTCAGCGTCGTTAATTTTACGCGGCCCGTGCCGCCGTATGAAACCGGCGTGTTGTAATCGTTGAACTCGACGACTTCGATCGCGGCCCGCGGCTGCGGGGCGTAGTAGCTGATTTTGTAACCGTCCTCAGCGGTGACAGGTCGGCTGGCAGCCAAACCCATCAGCGTGTTGCCATAGGTCGGCGTCATATACACGCCTTCTAAAAATTCTTCGGTCGCAAAGCGGGTCCATTGCGGCGTGAACTCGGTGCCGCCGGAAAAAATGCCGGTGATGCCCGACTGACGAATGCTGGTGCCGCGCTTTTCCAGCTCGACGGCCAGCGATTCCAACAGCTTGGGCGTGGTAAACATGCATTTGATGTCGTGGCCCGCGCCCAAGATCGTAATCGCCTGATCGATGCAGTGCTTTTTGTATTCTTCGAGATGCTCCATCCAACCTTTCTTGATCAGCTTGACCACCCAGCGCGGATCGAGATCGACGCAAAAACAGATCCCGCCGCGCTCTTGCGCCAAGTGCTCGATCGCCAATCGAAGCCGTCGCGGGCCGCTCGGCCCCAGCATCAGCCAGTTCGCCCCCTTGGGGAAAGATTCGTCGGGCAAGGTCTCGCTGAACATCGAGTAGTCGATCCGAAAATCATCGACGGCGATTCGGCTCTTGGGAATACCCGTGGTGCCGCCGGTTTCGAACACGTAAATCGGTTTTTCGGCGTAGGCCTTGGGGACCCAGCGGCGCATCGGCCCGCCGCGCAGCCACTCGTCCTGAAACTCGGGGAACTTTTTGAGGTCGTCATAGTTCCTGACATCCTTGAGCGGATCGAACTTCAGTTCGCCGGCTTTTTCGAGCCAGAATGGGCAGCCGGTCGACGGGTGAAAATGCCATTGCACAGTTTCGTACGTGTGGGCGTCGAGCCGGTCGCGGGCTTGCTTGGCAAGGGAATCGATTTCCATGGAAATTTCGGGATCGGGGAACAGAGGACAGAGGTTAGGATTTAGGAGTTAGGGGTTGGGAGATGGAAGTGCGTTTAGCCGCTCTCGGTACGAGAGCAATTAGGGCCGTATCCTAACCCGAAGTGTCAGCGAGGACAGACGATAATTTGCAGGCATTTTCTCGCTGAAGCGTCGGGTTAGGATAAGTATTTTTAGGGCCTGTAATCGTAAAGTCTCCAAAACTCTGGCGAGTTCGGCTACGCGACGGATCGGTGCAGCAACAAACTCTTGTCTGAACAAGCATTTTGGCGAACATTAAAAATAGCTTAGTCTCGCAGCGAAAACAACCATTCGATCTTATTGTGGCGGGGGCGTGGTTGACTGGAACACCGGCCTGCCGAACGGCGACTTCGAACTCTTTGTCGCATCGTGGCCTGTCGCTTCGTCGCCAACTTCATCGTCCGAGGGGCTGACCGACTTTTGGCCGCCGGCTTCAAGCGTCAATTCGGCTTCCACCGGCGTTGCGCCGCCGATGCAATAGAGATGCGACTCGGTTCGCACGATCATTTCGCCGTTGGCAATCGCCGGAGTTGCCAAACAACGTTCATCCATGCGGTTGGTCGATAGCACCTCGAACTTGTCCCCCGCGTGCAATACATACACGATGCCTTGCTCGCTGGTTGCATAAATCTGGCCGTCGCCGGCGACCAGACTGGCAGTGAACGCGCCGCGAAGCCGGTCGCGCCAAATCGTTTCTCCCGTTGGCGGGTGCATGCAGTGAATCACCCCCGAGTCGCTGATCGTATACAGTCGTCCTTGATACTCCAGTCCCGTCGGCACATAAGCTCCGCCCCGCGGAAATCGCCAAGTGACGTGGGTCGTCGTAACATCACCCGTCCCGCCGCTGCGCACGGCAAAGATCGGCCCGTTGCGGCCACTCGAACTAATAATCAAATCGCCGGCGATGATTGGCGTCGGGCAGACGACATCGGCCGTACCCCTCGCGCGCCACAGCTCGCGGCCGTTGAGTGGGTCATAGGCGGTCAGACACCCGCCGCTTTGTTCATCCGAAGCTACCGAGCGAGTGCCGTTGCCGTTAACGATTAATTCGGTCCGCGTTTGGCCATCCACGATCGCGGTTATCGTGGCGGGCGTACTCCAACTGCCGCGATTGTTCCGCGCCGTGCGCCACACCGGTTCGCCTGTGGTCAGGTCGAATGCCGCCAGAAACGAGTCGCCGCTATGGTCGCAAA
>JAYTAU010000106.1:0-2031 GCA_043737375.1 Planctomycetia bacterium | reverse complement strand
TTGCACCGACTTGTTGTCTACGCGGCCGGCCCGCACGTGGCCAGGCCAACGCACGATCAGCGGCTGATGCGTGCCGCCGTCGAACAGGCTATGCTTGGCGGCGCGAAACGGGCCCGCCGACCCGTACTTGTGCGGTCCGTTGTCGCTGGTGAAAACGACGATGGTGTTCTCGCTGAGTTGCAGTTCGTCGAGCGTCTTGAGGATGCGATTTACGTTCCCGTCGAGTTGATAAACGTCGCCCAAGTGCTTGCGCATCTCGGCGTCGAGGTCCTCGCCCGCGGCTTCGTACTCCTTCAGCTTGGCAAGCATGTCGGGGTTCGTGAAGTCGGACTTCTTGACCGTCACGTGCTTGAACTTGTCGACAAACGATTGCGGCGGATCGACCGGGTTATGCACCGTATGAAACCAAACGTTGACATAGAACGGGCGATCTTTGTGCGTGCGGATAAAGTCGACCGTGGCGTCGGTGATGCCGGCGTCTCGGCCGCGCGGGTCGCGACGATTGCCGCCGATGACTTTCACTTCGTCGATGCCGTAGATCCCCGGGGTTTGCTGAGGGCCCATGTGCCACTTACCGAAATGGCCCGTGCGATAGCCATGCTGCTTGAGTAGCGCCGTGATGGTGGGCGTATCACCGTAGCCGTGCGAGCCGGGGTTCTTTTGATAGCTGGCCGGAAAGCGTCCGGTCATGAACGAAGTGCGGCTGGGGCAGCACGTCCCGCCGCCGACGTACAAGTTATGGAACAGCGTGCCCTCTTTGGCCAACTGGTCGATGGTCGGAGTTTTCGCGTAAGGATGCCCGGTGCAACCCAAGTCGCCGTAGCCCAGGTCGTCGGCCAGGAGGAAAACGATGTTCGGCTTGCCGGTTCTGGGCTTTGCAGCCGCTGACTTATCGGCCGCGCTGGCCGTGGTTTTTATTGCCGTGCATACTAACGCGCAGGCCGTCAACAGAACAACGTTCGTAAAAATCTTCATCGCAGTCGGCTCCGAGGTGCTGAACCAATCACGCACTTTTCAGTACGATGCGCGCCGATGGGGAAAAATTTTATCGGTTGCGCGATTGCAACCAACATTACCGCGGTCGCGGAGAGAAGGACCACGACGAAGTCACTCGCTAAACACCACCTGCTCGGGCAGTTCGGTCAGCCGGACGGTTTGCCCAATCACTTCGATAATATTGTCGAAGTGCGTGAAATTTTGCGTTCGCAGCATGAAAATCTGCTCGTTCCGCGCGTCTAGCCATGCCAGAAATCCGGACAAGTCGGGCGTGGTGTCGCCCGCGATGAACTCGGCCAATCGTCGAAACAATTTTGGCAGCATGACATGCTCGTCGGTAATCGCGGCCAACGAACTGACGGCGAATCCGATTTGCGACTTGTCGGCGCCAAACACGCCGATTCCGTTGGCGCGGGCCGCTGTGACTGCCGCGGTCAACTCGTCACGCAGATCGGCAAACAACCCAGTGTAAAATGTAGGAAAGGCGTGCCCAGCGGCGAGCGATCGGTAGTTGATGCTGGCCGGTAGCATGTTGACCGAAAAGAAAATGTCCGAACCGTCGGCCTCAGCCGTCAGGCCCGCAAAAGCAAAACAGATCGGTCGCCCATTCTTGTCTTTTTTACGTGCGAGGATGTAACCCGGAGTGCCGTCGTTGGCCTGCACGATGCGGGTCAGATTGGCGTTCCAGATCACGCCGGTGATGTTGACTTGATCGAGCACAAACTCGGTGGCGCTGCCGGCGTAGTTCAGCGGCTGATGCACCATGCCGCCGGGCACGCTGTAGTGCGACTCGAGGGTGTCGATGCCTTCGAGTCGCAGTTGCACGTGATTGCGGCTGTTGATTGCCAGATGGGGCGGCCCGCCGAGCATGTTCCAATGGGCAGGGTCGGTGGCCATGAACCGCAGCGAATCGCCGTCGGGCGAGTAGCCCGTGACGTGGTAGGTGCCCTTGATCAAGAAAAAGCCCATGCGAGATCCTTTTGAGAAGAAGGAGAACGCCGCCCCGCTTTTGACTGCCGCCAGATTGGTTGAAGG
>JAYTAU010000105.1:0-5187 GCA_043737375.1 Planctomycetia bacterium | reverse complement strand
TTTGCCGCTGGGGACTTGGGGTCGACTATCCGACTCGCGTGACTTCGGGCGGCGGCAAGTATCGCTGGGACGACGATCAAGAAACCCCCGACACGCATGTGGTGACGTTCGACTTCGACGGTAAGTCGCTGGTTTGGGAAGGACGTAGTTGGAGCCCGCGCGGTTTCGAGGACCAGTCGTTTGCCATGAGCTTTTATGGCGATGCGGGCAGTCTGGTCATCGTCGCCAACGGCTACAAAATTTATGACCTGAAGAATAAGGAAGTCAGTGCCGAGATCGGCAGCGGTAGCGACGGGCTGCACATTGCGAACTTCTTGGATTCGATTCGTAGCGGCAAGCGACCCAACGCCGATATCGAAGAAGGGCACAAAACGACGCTGCTTTGTCATTTGGGAAACATTGCGCACCGCGTCGGTCGGGTGCTGAATATCGACCCGAAGACCGGCCACATTCTTGACGACGAAGCGGCTAATAAACTTTGGAGTCGTGAGTATCGCCCTGGCTGGGAGCCGAAAGTGTGACGGCGCGTAAAGTGACTGTAGGAGGCGACGCCGTCGCCGATCAGGCTGCGGTATGATGAGGCGGAGGGCGATGCGCGAGGAAAGTCATAAGCCTGAAATCGGAAAAGAGTGAGATGAGGGCAGATTTATCTTTATCCGCTCTCGGCACGATTGGGAAAATTATCGGGTCGGCAGAGCCCGGGCAACTCCGCCGGTGGATCGCAGCGCAAAAGTAGTTCGTCAAACTATCGGAGTTCGCATGGCTCAAAATTGTAACCGTTATCGATTGTTCGGCTTGCTCGCGATTTTTCTTTTCAGCCCATTCGTTGGTGCAGAGGAAAAAACGGCAGACAAAGTCTCGCATCGTATTCTGGTCGGCGATTACTCGAAGAAACTGCTGGCCATCATCGACGAGCACGGCAAGACGGTCTGGCAGCATAAAATTAACGACATTCACGATGCATATCTGCTCGGCAACGGCAATGTGCTGTTTCAGACCGACTGGCGCCACCTGGTCGAAGTTACCCCCGACGGTAAAACGGTTTGGCAGTACGATGCCGGGCAGTCAAACGGGAATTCGAACCGCAAGGTCGAAGTGCATGCCTTTCAACGATTGCCAGGCGATGTAACCATGATCGCAGAGAGCGGGCCTGGTCGCATCATCGAGGTCGATCGCGAAGGTAAGCTGCTCAAAGAAATCAAACTGAAGCTAAAGCAGGCCGACCCGCACCGCGATACGCGGTTGGTGCGTAAGCTGGAGAGCGGTAACTATTTGGTGGCGCACGAATCGGAAGGTGCTGCCCGCGAGTACGATGCCGACGGAAAAGTGGTCTGGGAGTACGACGCCAAGACTAAACTCTATTCGGCCGTGCGACTGAAAAACGGCAACACGCTGATTGGAACCGGCGACGGCAATCGCGTCATCGAAGTCACACCCCAAGGAGAAGTTGCCTGGTCCGTCGAGAAAAACGATCTACCTGGCATTACTTTGGCTTGGATCACGATGGTCGATCGGCTGCCCAACGGCAACACGGTGATCGTCAACTGTCATGCCGGTCCGGAAAATCCGCAAGTGATCGAGGTCTCGCCCGAGAAAAAAGTGGTTTGGACGTTCAAGGATTTCGATCGATTCGGCAATTCGCTACCGGTGGGAATCGTGCTGCCGAAGCAGAAGACCGGATCTCCTTCCGTTCGCAATTAATCGTCGCCTGACGGATCGGAATAAAATGCTTACGCGGATCATAAAATAGATCAAGACGCGGTACGACGTTTACGCACCATGATGATCACAAATAATGCTGCTAAGGAGAACAATACGATCGCGTTGGGCTCTGGCACTGCGATCGTTTCTCCCAAATTTTGCAGCGTGCCTAGCGTCCCATCGGGCCGAATCGTCAGTCGCGCGCCGGCACCAATCGTCAAGCTGGTCTGACGGATTACGTCGACGGTCAAACTGGTATTGGCCGAGAGTACCGTGCTACCGGTGCCGATCAAATCGCCAATGGATTGATTCGTGCCGGTCACCTCGACGATACCGTTGTTGAACACGTCGACGTGATCTACTCCGTCGCTCAGGGCCGATTTGCTTCCGGCCAGTTGCAACTTCGTACCAAGATCAACCAGCAGTGAGTTGTCAATTCCGACAGAAACGGCATCAGCATTATCGAGGTTGTAACGTAACGTTCCCTCAAGCAGATGCACCTGCACATCTTGGTTCCATTGTTGGCCCCCTTGTAGTTCGAGTCGCTCGTTCGGGTTCGCCAGGGCCACCACATCCACATCGCTCTTGAGCCAAATTGGCGCGGCGATCACGTGCGACTTGGTATTCAACGCATCTAAGTACAAGCCGGCCGGTCCAAATTGTGATTCCAAAATCAGCCGGCCCCCGGTGCTGGTCAGCGTGTAGCTCCGTGTGTCGTGACTGAACTTGGCGATCTTGACGGTTCGGTCGTTGCCCTCCAAATTCACCACGGCATTGCTGCTGATGTTTGGTCCAAACATCACGACTTCTTGCGACCCGCTAGGTACGCTGCCCAAATCCCAACTGGCGTTCGAATTCCAAACTCCGCTGCCCGTCCGCGCCCATTGAAAGGCCGGCCCCAATCGCTCGGGTTTGAGACTCAGCCCCAGTTTTCTATTCGGTTCGTCGAATACGATCCAGCGGAACTGTCCGTCGGTCAGGCTATCGAACGACGGAATGATGCCAGGCGTCACGTTAGCGCTGGCGACCAGCATGTTCATGCCGAAAATCCCGTCGAGTGTCAGCGTTTGTTGCGTTATCGGATCTTTGAGCGAAATGTCCGACACCAATAGCGGGGCTGAGCCATAACGCAAATGATTGGGGTCGTTGTCGTTTGCAATGTTGCCTTGTTCGGTTCGAACCAATAGCGTATCCACATAAAAACCTGCGCGCTTCACCGATCCGCCGATACCGCTCACCGACAGCGTGAACTGATTCGCAACCAACTGGCCGTCGAACGTTTCCAACAGCGGGTTGTCGGTGTTCATGGTCCCCGCACGATAGCGAACTTGCAATTCTGCGGCTTTGTTGACACTGATCGTCGAGGCTGCCGCACCGGTGTCGAGCAGAAAACTTCCCGTGGTGCTGGAGGTGCCGAATGAAAGTTTGATTCCCGGCGTGTCGTCGGGCGGCAAACTCAGATCGATTTGTCGCACGGGGTTGGGGCCGATGAACGGATTCTGTTCGAGCGTCGGCGGCAACGCTCCGGCAGGCGTCGTGCTGGTGAATCGATCGAACGATCCGTAACCGAGCCGCACGTGTCGATCGACGGTTGGAATGCCGGGGTTGGTCACAATCGCCGCCGGATTGAAAGCCGTACCAGGGCTATACACGAATGTACGCATCACATCGGCCGTGGGATTGGCCACGCTATCGGCAGGCGTGGGATCCATGACCACCACCTTGCCCTTGAACGCGGGCATACCCACCACGCCGTCGATCAGAAAATTCAATTCACTCGATGTCTTTCCAAGTTGTAATTGAATCGGCCCGATCGTCGTGGTGTAGCTGCCGATCAATTGAGGATCGGTGCCAGGCAGCGGTTGCAGACTGAGAAATACCGGCTGCGACACGTTGAATTGTTCGGTGCCGGCGACGCCGACGTCTGAGAACGTAACGCCGTTCTGAATAGGAATCTGAATCAGATCGGCGCTATCTTTCAGAATCAAAACACCGCTGGCACCGGTGTCGAACGGGGCCGTGAGCGCAAAGGCGTTCCCCAAAATCGGCCCGGCATTCAGCAGATTGCCGTTCTGATCACGTAAGGCAAAGTTGATTCGCGGTTGATCGAGCGCGGCTGCTTGCACGAAATTGATATCGGTCGCTACAACCGAAGTTGCTCGTAAGCCGAGCAATCCAATCATGCTGATACATAGCAGCAAGGGGATTGGATTTTTCCGAGTGCGGCCGTCGCGTGCAGAACGACATCGAAAGTTCAAATTCTGGTCCACCATATCGGAGAAGTGCCAAAGATGAGACGCGATTCTTACCGAACGCTCATCTTAGCACAACATGCTGTCCAGTGGCACAAAACGAGTTAGAAGCTCCAGACCACCACGGCTTTGTAATCCAGGTCGTTGTAGCTCGCCCCGTTCGGCGTGCTGTCGTAGCGATCCAAGATTCCCACCTTCAAGCTAATGTGGCGTTCGTCGTCCACCAGCAGTTCCCAATTGATTTGGCTGTTGATGCGGTAGTCGTTCAGGTCGCTGACATCGGGAATGTAATCGACTTCGACGTTGACCTTCTGCCGCTTGCTGAGCTTTCGCTCGAACGCCAAGCCGAAGTTCAACTCCGGAACCCAGCCGTCGTCGGGCCCGTCAATTTCGTGAGAAGTGCCCGGACCCGTGCGACCGATCAGCGAGGTCAATTCGTCTTTATAAATCTGATAGCCGATACCTGTGTCGAATGTGATCCGCAAATCCCACGGCTTGAATTCGTCGTACTCGGTCGTTTCGTGAATGTACCAAGTCCACGGCGACTCCTTGAATAGCCATTCGTTACGCCCTTCGAAAAAAGCCCGGTTGGCCGTTTCGACTGCGTCTGCCGAATTATTGGCGTAGTCGAGCGAGAGCGACAGTTTGCCGTCGGGCAAGGTACGTTTAAGTTTTGCCCCCGAACGCAAGTTGAAGTTTTGACTGTTGCCCTCGGTGCCGTTGACCCCCAAGTCAAAGCTGCCCTCCCAAATTTTCGGCGGCTTGGCAATCTCGCTATTAGGTGGCACGGCGTTTGGAGGCAGAACCAACCTCTCGCCCGGGGCTAGCACGATACCACCCCCAGCCGGAACGAGCGGTGTAAATTCGCCCGGCGCGATCGGCTCGGGCTGCGAGTTGACGGATGGCAGTGCTTCGACCATTTCAGGCGAAGCACTGCTGTGCTGTGTGGAAGACTTTGACAAGGATTGCGGTGCCAACGTCGGCCCGGTCGGATCGTCGGCCCAAGTGCCAGACGCCGAGTAAGCAAGATAAAGCGCCAGGCCGGCGATCAACCATCGCATAACAGTCTTACCCAGAAGCGCACCGATACCGCGGTACTATTAAAGCGGCGGCAGAATATCTGGAAGCGCGGGCTGCGGCAAGAGCGATCGAATTCGGATTATGAGCTGCAGTGAATGAGTAGCGAAGCTTGGCAAATCAACTAAACTGCTTAGCGGCGCGGCCAACGGCCCGC